>CAYMOM010000267.1:0-1512 GCA_964391995.1 uncultured Faecalibacterium sp. | reverse complement strand
CCTTGCTGTTGACGGCGTTGGCTTCGCCATCCCAAAGGAGCGCCAGATCCTTGGTCATGGTCCCGGACTCGATGGTGTCCAGGGTAGCCTTCTCCAGCTTATCGGCAAAGGCGCACAGGTCAGGCAGGCTGTCCATCTCGCCGCGCTTGCGCAGGGCGCCGCTCCAGGCAAAAATGGTGGCTACAGGGTTGGTGCTGGTTTCCTCACCCTTCAGGTGGCGGTAGTAATGCCGGGTGACGGTGCCATGGGCAGCCTCGTATTCAAACTTGCCATCGGGGGACACCAGCACGCTGGTCATCATGGCCAGGGAGCCAAAGGCCGTAGCCACCATATCGCTCATCACATCGCCATCGTAGTTCTTGCAGGCCCAGATGAACCCGCCCTTGGAGCGCACCACACGGGCAACGGCATCGTCAATCAGGGTGTAGAAATAGGTAATGCCGGCCTTTTCAAAGGCAGCCTTGTAATCCCGGTCGAAAATCTCCTGGAAAATGTCCTTGAAGTTGTGGTCGTAGGTTTTGCTGATGGTATCCTTGGTGGAGAACCACAGATCCTGCTTCACGCTCAGGGCATACTGGAAGCAGGCGTGGGCGAAGGAGGCAATGGAAGCATCCACATTGTGCACCGCCTGGAGAATGCCGGAGGAGGCAAAGTCGAACACGGTCTGGCGGATCTCCTTGCCGTCCTCGCCGGTGAAGACCAGCTCCGCCTTGCCGGCGCCGGGCACCTTGATTTCCACATTACGGTACACATCGCCATAGGCGTGGCGGGCAATGGTGATGGGCTGCTCCCATGTGCGGACGGTGGGGTGGACGCCCTTGACCAGGATGGGTGCGCGGAACACCGTTCCATCCAGCATGGCGCGGATGGTGCCATTGGGGCTCTTCCACATCTGGTGCAGGTTATACTCCGTCATGCGCTGGGCATTGGGGGTAATGGTGGCACACTTCACCGCCACGCCGTACTTTTTGGTGGCGTTGGCACTGTCGATGGTTACCTGGTCGCCGGTTGCATCCCGGTTGGGCAGGCCCAGGTCGTAATACTCGGTTTTCAGGTCAACGAAGGGGAGAATCAGCATATCCTTAATGTCCGCCCAGAGGATGCGGGTCATTTCGTCGCCGTCCATCTCCACCAGGGGTGTGGTCATCTGAATCTTCTGCATGGGTGATGCTCCTTTATCAGCAAAATTGTATACAAAGAACCTTATCCTATTGTACATAGCTTTCCTGCCGGATGCAAGCACCTGTACACTAAAAGAACAGGGTTAGAAATAGATTGAAATGTTTGAAATACATTGACAGATGAGGTATCTATATGTATAATGTATTTCGGAGGTGAGAAAATGGCATTGACCGCAGATATCCTTCGGGGATATACGGACACCATCATTCTCAGGCAGCTGGCCAAGGGCGACAGCTACGGCTACCAGATTAACAAGCGGGTGGCGGAAATCAGCGACGGCAGCTTTGAATTGAAGGAAGCAACGCTGTACACGGCCTTCCGCAGGCTGGA
>CAYMOM010000266.1:0-1519 GCA_964391995.1 uncultured Faecalibacterium sp. | reverse complement strand
TCGTCCCCGACCTGTCGGGCCTGATGGAGGGCGGACAGTGGAGGGTCGTCTGATGATCCACATGGTCGAACTCTTCGCCGGCATCGGAGCGCAGGCGATGGCACTGGAGGAGCTGGGCATCGAATTCACCTCGACGGTCTGCGAGATCGACAAGGCCGCCTACAGATCATACTGCGCCATCCACGGCGACACCCCCAACCTGGGGGACATCACGAAGGTGGAGCATCTCCCCGACTGCGACCTCCTGACCTATTCCTACCCCTGTCAGGATCTGTCCGTGGCGGGCCGTCAGAGGGGGATGGTCGAGGGGTCGGGCACGAGGTCGTCCCTCTTGTGGGAGGTCGGAAGGCTCCTGACCGACGCGGCAGAGAGAGAGACTGCCGGAGGTGTTGCTGATGGAGAACGTCGACGCAGTGCTCAATAAGAAGAACATCGCCGAGTTCAACCGCTGGATCGACCGCCTGAAGGAGTTGGGCTACACCTCATCCTACGCGGTCCTCAACGCCAAGGACTACGGCGTACCCCAGAGCAGGAAGAGATGCTTCATGGTGTCCACGCTCACCGGCAGGGTCTTCAGGTTCCCCGAGCCGTGCCCCGACGGACGCGTGCTCAAGGATGTGTTGGAGGACGACGTGCCGGAGTCACTCTACCTGTCCGATGAGAAGGTCGCCACCTACGAGAGGCACAGGATCAGACACGAGGAGCAGGGCCACGGGTTGGGATGGCGGCCGTCCCAACCCGTGGGTCCGGCGCACGCACTCGGCACCAGGCACGACAGACCCAACCAAAACTTCGTCATCGAGATCGCGGGGCAGGTGGAAACCGGGTTCGAATCCTCGGGGAGGGTCTATTCCGGCGAGGGCATGAGTCCGACCCTCAGCACATTCCAGGGCGGACAGCAGGTCCCCAAGATCGAGCAGGACACAATCGCCTACCCCACGGCCAACAAGAGGGGTTATCTCGAGGCATCCGAGGGCGACGGACTCGTCATGGTCCGTCTCCAGACTGCGAGGGGGACCGTCAAGAAGGGGATGGCACCGGTGCTCACGACCGGGACGGGATGTGACACCGGCGTGGTCGTCAGGCAGGACGACAGCGAGGTCATTCCCGATCTGGATGACGGGGAGGTCGCGGCGATGCTCACACCCGGCAGGCTGGCCAAGCGTCAGAATGGGAGGCGTTGCAAGACGGACGGGTCGTCCTTCACGGTCACCTGCGCAGATGTCCACGGGATCGCAGGCAATGACCGGGGCAGGCTCAGGATCAGGTACCTCACACCCCGCGAGTGCTGGCGGTTGATGGGATTCCCGGATGAGGCCTTCGACAGGGCACAGGCCGTCCCGACATCCAAGACACAGCTCTACAAGCAGGCAGGCAACTCGATCGCCGTCCCGTGCCTCAAGGCGATATTCAAGGGCATCTACATCGACGGAACATGGCAGACCGTCCGCACATTGGAGGAGTGGGCATGACGACCGAGATCGAGAGGGAGCTGTGCACCATCTGCGCCGAGAGGATG
>CAYMOM010000265.1:0-1532 GCA_964391995.1 uncultured Faecalibacterium sp. | reverse complement strand
GCGGAATAGCCGCTGTTCATCAGGGTGATGACCAGCACCACCGCAGGCTGGGTTTCGCTTTGCAGCAGTTTGCGCACCAGGGATTCATACACCATGCGGCTGGTATCGTCGGTGCTGTCGTTGACGGCAAATTCCACAAACACAATGTCCGGCTTGTAGTCCAGCACATCCTGCTGGCAGCGGGTAATGCCCAGCAGGGAAGGCGTGCCGGAAATGCCGGCGTTGTGGTATTCCAGCTGGGATGCGTCCTTCATGAATTTTTCTGCAAACAGCTGGGCGGAGCGATAGGCATAGCAGCTGGTTGCCTGGGGGACAGCCGAAGCACCCTCGGTAATGGAGCCGCCCAGGTACACCATGGAAACCTTCTCCCCGGCCTGCGCTTTGTCAATGGCCCGGTGCAGGCGCTGGGTGTTGCCCACGGAATAGAGGGAGCGCTCCACCATTTCGCTGGTGAAAACGGATTCCTCTGCCACGGCGCTGGTAAGCACGGCAGCGGACAAAAGCAGGGAAAGCAGGCAGAAAACGAGCTTGGACATGGGGTATCCTTCCTTTCGTTGCAGGTGTGTTTATTGTAGCACATCAGCCATGAAAAGGGAATGCAAAAAGGGTTGACTTTACGGTCAACAGTTGCTATAATTTCCGCTGGATTCATCGGAGGACCGTGCACCGTAGTGCACGGGGTTGCAAGACCCCTGGTCGAAAAAGATGACGAGTGAGCTCGGCGAAGGCCGCGCTCTTTTTCTTTAGGAGGTTTGTATGAGCAAGCGGGCACCCATTCAGCTGTCGGATCACTTTACCTATGGGCGGCTGATACGCTTCACCCTGCCTTCCATTGTGATGATGATTTTCACCTCGGTTTACAGCGTGGTGGACGGCTTTTTCGTTTCCAACTTCGCTGGCAAAACGCCCTTTGCGGCGGTGAACCTGATCTTTCCCTTTTTGATGATTCTGGGCACCGTGGGCATGATGTTCGGCACCGGCGGCACAGCCATTGTGTCCATGACCATGGGCATGGGCGATGACGAGCGGGCTAACCGGCAGTTTTCCCTGTTCGTGTATGTAACGGCGGCCCTGGGCGTGGTGTTTGGGGTGCTGGGCATTGCGTTCATCCGGCCCATTGCGGTTCTGATGGGCGCGGAAGGCGAATTGCTGGAGCATTGCGTAACCTACGCCACCATCATCCTGGCGGCGCTGCCCTTCTATGTGCTGCAAATGCTGTTTCAGAGCTTCTTTGTGGCGGCGGAAAAGCCCCAGCTGGGCCTGGCGGTCACGGTGGCCTCCGGCGTGACCAACATGGTGCTGGATGCGGTGCTGGTCATGTCCCTGCCCCAGGAGCACAAGCTGGCAGGCGCCGCCATTGCCACCGCCGTCAGTCAGACGGTGGGCGGCATGGTGCCTGTGTTCTACTTTGCCCGCAAGAACTCCAGCCGCCTGCGCCTGGGAAAGACCCGCATGGACGGGCATGCCATTGCGAAGGCCTGCACCAACGGCTCCTCCGAGTTTATGAGCAACATCGCCATGAGCCTGGTGGG
>CAYMOM010000264.1:0-1539 GCA_964391995.1 uncultured Faecalibacterium sp. | reverse complement strand
CACGAGGGCGCATCTGCGCCGAAGCAAGGTGGTACCGCGAAGTTTCCGCTTCGCCCCTGCACATGGGGCGGAGCTTTTTTCGTCCCCGGATAGAGAAAGGAGATTCACCATGAAGCTGAAAAACCTGGTTTCCAAGCGCTACAAGGAAACGCCTGCCGATTGCCAGATCGCCTCCCAGGCACTGATGATGCGCGGCGGCTACATCAAGCCCGTGGGCAACGGCATCTACACCCTGTTCCCCATCACCAAGCGGATTACCGCCAAGATTGAAAAGATCATCCGCGAGGAAATGAACCGCATCGATGGGCAGGAGCTGCTGTTCCCCGTGGCTATGCCTGCCGCCATCTGGCGTGAGTCCGGCCGGTACGATTCTATCGGCTCCGAGCTGCTGCGCTTCAAGGATCGTTCCGATCAGGACATGGTGCTGGGCATGACCCACGAGGAAGCCTCTGTCCACTTCGTCCGCGATGTGGCAGACAGCTACACCCAGTATCCCTTCATGATCTACCAGATTCAGACCAAGTTCCGCGATGAACCCCGCTGCCGCGGCGGCCTGATCCGCGTGCGTGAGTTCACCATGAAGGACGCCTACTCCTTCCACACCTCCCAGGAGGATCTGGAGCGGTACTACAAGATCTGCTACGATGCCTACAACCGTATTTTCGCCCGGGCCGGTGTGCCCGAGGTGGTGGCTGTTGCCTCCGACAGCGGCATGATGGGCGGCAAGGTGTCCCACGAATATATGCTGCTGACCCCTGTGGGCGAGGACACCATCGTTCTTTGCCACGATTGCGATTACCGCGCCAACATGGAAGCCGCGCCCTGCATCGTCCATGGCGAGCCCGGCGAGATTGCCGAGCTGAAGAAGGTTGCAACCCCCGGCGTGAAGACCATTGAGGACCTGTGCGCCTTCCTGAACGTCCGTGCCGACCAGACCTGCAAGGCCGTTGTCTACCAGGAAAACCTGACGGACAAACTGGTGGTGGCATTCCTCCGGGGCGATCTGGACATTAACGAAACCAAGCTGCGCAACTACCTGAAGGCGGAAATCCATGCTGCCGAGCTGAACGAGAACAGTCCCCTGTGTGCTGGCTTCATTGGCCCCAAGGGCATCAGCAAGGATGTGCGCGTGATGTTCGATGCCTCCCTGCAGGGCATGAACGCGCTGGTTTGCGGCGCCAACGAGCCTGACGCACACATGACCGGCCTGAACATCCCCCGGGACATTGGCGAAGTGGAATATGTGGATGTAGCCAAGGCCTACGATGGCGGCATCTGCCCTGTGTGCGGCAAGCGCAGCATTTACACCTCCCGGGGTATTGAGGTGGGCAACATTTTCCAGCTGGGCACCAAGTATACCGAGAGCATGGACATGACCTATGTTGACCAGGACGGCAGCCTGAAGCATCCCATCATGGGCTGCTACGGCATTGGCGTGGGCCGTCTGGCGGCCTCCGTATGCGAGGCCCACCGGGACGACTACGGCCCCATTTGGCCCATTTCCATTGCACCCTGGCATGTGCACCTGTGCTCCATGCG
>CAYMOM010000263.1:0-1547 GCA_964391995.1 uncultured Faecalibacterium sp. | reverse complement strand
CAGATATTCAGCGGTGTTCCCCAGTAACGGTTACGGGAAATTCCCCAGTCCTGAACATTCTCCAGCCAGTCACCAAAACGACCTTTACCAATGCTTTCCGGAATCCAGTTAATGGTATTGTTATTGCGGATCAAATCCTCTTTTACGGCTGTCATCTTGATAAACCAGGATTCTCTTGCATAGTAAATAAGCGGTGTATCACATCTCCAGCAATGCGGATACTCATGCTCAAAATTCGGAGCTTTAAACAGTTTTCCTTCTTTTTCCAGATCTACCAGAATCGGCTTGTCAGCATCTTTCACAAACATACCTGCATACGGAGTCTCCGGAGTCATCTCACCTTTGCCATCTACAAACTGTACAAACGGCAGATTGTAGTTGCGTCCTACACGTCCGTCATCCTCACCGAATGCCGGAGCAATATGAACGATACCTGTACCATCTCCCATGGTTACATAAGTATCACATACAACAAAATGTGCTTTTTTACGCTGTTTTGCTGCAGCTTCTCCTGCACATGCAAACAACGGTTCATATTCACGATATTCCAGTTCTTTTCCCATATAGGTTTCCAGAACTTCATATGCTTTCTTGCCTTCTTCTTCATTGCCCAGTTCACCAAGGACAGTATCCAGAAGCGCTTCTGCCATATAATAGGTATATCCATCTGCTGCTTTTACTTTGCAGTACTTCTCATCCGGATTCACACACAGTGCCAGGTTTGACGGCAGTGTCCACGGAGTCGTTGTCCATGCAAGGAAATAAGCATCTTCACCAACTGCTTTAAAACGCACGATCGCGGAACGCTCTTTTACAGTCTTATATCCCTGTGCCACTTCCTGTGCAGACAGCGGTGTACCACAACGCGGGCAGTAAGGAACAACCTTAAATCCTTTATACAGAAGTCCTTTATCCCAGATAGTCTTCAGTGCCCACCACTCAGATTCAATATAATCATCATGATAAGTTACATATGGATCATCCATATCTGCCCAGAAACCTACAGTACCTGAGAAATCTTCCCACATACCTTTGTATTTCCAAACACTTTCTTTACAATGATTGATGAATGGTTCCAGACCATATTCTTCAATCTGCTCTTTTCCGTCAAGACCGAGCATTTTTTCTACTTCCAGCTCAACTGGAAGACCATGAGTATCCCAGCCTGCTTTACGCGGTACCATATAACCTTTCATTGTACGGTATCTTGGAATCATATCTTTGATAACACGTGTCAAAACGTGACCGATATGAGGTTTTCCATTGGCTGTTGGAGGACCGTCATAGAAAGTATAAGTTTCTCCTTCTTTACGGTTTTCCATACTTTTTTCGAAAATCTGATTGTCTTTCCAGAATTTTTCAACTTTTTTTTCACGTTCTACGAAATTCAGATTCGTATCCACTTTCTGGTACACAGCATTTCCCTCCTGAAAATTTAAAATAGCGTCCCAAACGACGTATTGAATGTTATAGGAATGATGTCAGTGTATGATTGACATACCTATAAAAAAAGCTTCCATCCTGCAAAAGGACGAAAGCATAGTTAC
>CAYMOM010000262.1:0-1561 GCA_964391995.1 uncultured Faecalibacterium sp. | reverse complement strand
TGGCTTTCGCTGAGGTACGGCTCCTGCAAAGGTGCGCCATCCACATGCACCACACCCTCCACCAGGGAAACGCTCTCCCCCGGCAGGCCGATCACCCGCTTCACAAAGCACTGGCGGATGAGCTTGTGCCTGCCCACATACCGCCCGGGATAGTGGCAGATAACCACATCACCCCGCCGTGGCGCACCCAGGCAGCAGGCCAGCCGGTTCACCAGCAGCACATACCCGTTCTGCAGGGTATCCCGCATGCTGCCGCCCTTCACCCGCACCAGCTCCAGTACAAGCAGCCGCAGGCAGAGGGCCGCGCCCAGGCACGCAAGGCAGAAAAGCAAATCCGTCATGCCGGTTCAGGCCCCTGAACCAGCACCTTTTTCCGCCGCTTGAGAAAGGTTTCCCTGTCCATCATCACAATGCGTCCGCAGCCGCTGCACCGGATTTTGATGTCCGCACCCGTGCGGATCACCGTCCACTGGTTGGAGCCGCAGGGGTGCTGCTTGCGGGTCTGCACCACATCCCCCAGGCGAATTTCCTGCACATCTGCCATGCGTATCTCTCCTTGGTCTGGAATAGGGTTATTATACCGCCTTTCGCACCAATGTGCAAGAAATCCGCCTTGCTTATTTCCTGCCGGGCGGCTATAATAGAAGCATCATACAGGAAGGAGGCGCGCCCATGCCCGGCAGTCATTCCCCCATCGGCGTGTTCGACAGCGGCGTGGGCGGCATCAGCGTCCTTGGGGAGCTGGCCCGCGTTTTGCCCCGGGAGGATTTTCTCTACTATGGGGATAACCTCCACGCGCCCTACGGCACCAAACCCCAGGATGAGGTGCTGGCCTATGTCCGCGGGGTGATGGATCACCTGACGGCCCAGGATGTGAAGGCCGTGGTCATCGCCTGCAACACCGCCACCAGCGTAGCCGCCGCCACCCTCCGCCAGGAGCTTTCTCTGCCCATCATCGGCATGGAGCCGGCCCTGAAGCCTGCCGCCGAAATGCGCCACGGCGGGCAGATCCTCGTTCTTGCCACACCCATGACCCTGCGCCTGCCCAAGTTTCAGGCCCTGTATGCCCGGTATGGCCAGGGGGCCGTTCCCTTGCCCTGCCCTGGGCTGATGGAGCTGGTGGAGCAGCAGGCCTTCCCCCAGGCCCAGCGCTACCTGGCAGAGCTATTCTCCCCCTACGACCTTGCCCGGGTGGATGCCGTGGTGCTGGGCTGCACCCATTATGTTTTCCTCCGTCCATGCCTGCAGCAGCTGCTCCCGCCCCAGGTGATGATATTGGACGGCAATGCCGGCACCGCACGCCAGCTGCACCGGGTGCTGGAGGCACAGCATTTGCTGAACGATCAGGGCGGCAGCATCCGCTTTGAAACCAGTGGAAACCCGGATGCCGTGCTGCCGCTGATGCAGCAGCTGCTGGCCCGGGCTTAGGCGTTTCATGTGCTTTCTGGGCTTTGCAGCGCCAAAAAGATAAAATAAAACTTATAAAAAACTGCCAAAGATACGTTCTGCTGAAAAAACAGGCTTTTCTTTTGGCAGTTTTTATGGTATGATGTTCTCAACG
>CAYMOM010000261.1:0-1569 GCA_964391995.1 uncultured Faecalibacterium sp. | reverse complement strand
ATAATCCATATAGGTGTGGAAGTCGCAGAAGCTCTTATCCACAAACAGACGAATGAGCCACGAACACATTTCTCTTAACCTCTCAAAAAAAGCTTCCTGGTTTTCCGCTTCTTCTGCGTAGTCAAAGAGCTGTTCTGTATAATCGCTATGAGCAAACTCTTTCAGCTCCAACGCAACCTTTCCGTCACGGTAGATCAAAATTGCCATATCTCGCCCATAAACATGGAAGCGGAGATAGCGATTATAGTTGTAGTGAGTGACACGGAACTCAACCTTTGTACGAACATCTGCGGTCTGCTTTGCAACACAGGAGAGAACGGTAGCATAGGTTTTTGCGATAAAATCCATTCTCGCCTGTTCCTCTGATTTCTTCTTTTCTGATTTCGTCATAGAAGACTCCTTTCACGGTTTATTCGAGATTATTCCATTGCCCCATACCTATAATAGATGGGGCAAGTTTTCGGAGGGACTTGTGGAAAATTCGGCTTGCAGAATCGGCACAGGACATTTCAAAGGCAATTGCACACGCAAGGAACGATTCCTTTTTACACTCACAATAATTGTGATGCGGGTAAAATCCAAGCCTTGCTCCGATGATCGTTTTTTCCCGATAAGTGAGCTTTTCAAATTCAGAAATTACGGTATTTACGGGATTACTGTACAAATCGAGATGCTCACGAAAAATAGGGGCATCGTCTTTCAGTTCCTTGCAGATGGCATCCAGAATGGAACTGGCAGCTCTAACCTTGTTAATGCTGTGTGTCAAAATTTGTCTCCTTTCAAAGTTTGTTGGGTACCCTCATCATCCTTAAAAAAGAAAGCCGACCTATGGGTGCGATAAAGCCCACAGGTCGGCAGAGGGTTATTTGCCGAAGTCGAAGCTATACAGGGTCTTTGCTCCGTCATCGGTCATCACGAGGGTGGCATCGTAGGACTTGCCTGTTTTCTCGGAGTAGATACCTTTGACGGGGATACGACCGCTTTTCAGCAAGGTTGCCGCCATTTTCTTGGTCAGAGAGATTTTCTTTCCGGTGAGGAACTTGTTGTCCCTCCACAGACCGAAACGGCAGCTATTGGTCTCGCAGAAGAAGCCTTTCTTGCTTTCGGTCACATCACCACCGCAGCGAGGGCATTTGCCGACCACATCACGCCCGGAGGGAAACAGGACTTCCGCACCCTTTACGGCGGTGTAGGTTTTCACCAAATCGCTGACCATGCGGCTGATCTCCGCCATAAACTCGTTTGCATCCAATTCGCCGTGCTCCACCAGCTTCAGCTTGTGCTCCCATTCGGCGGTGAGCAGCGGAGACTGGAGCTGTTCGGGCAGAACCGTAATGAGGGACACACCCGTACTGGCAGGAACGAGGCTGACATTTTTCTTGGCTTTCTTACGCTCCACAAATCCTGTGGAGATGAGCTTTTCAATGATACCGGCTCTGGTTGCAGGTGTACCCAAGCCTTTACGCTCGGTATCATCGGGCATTTCCTTTGCCCCTGCAACCTCCATTGCGGAGAGCAGAGAGTCCTCGGTGAAATGGGCAGGCGGCTTTGTCATACCTTCCTTGACCT
>CAYMOM010000260.1:0-1582 GCA_964391995.1 uncultured Faecalibacterium sp. | reverse complement strand
AAAGCCATATGGATCTAAGTTTGCTTTCCCCATACCTTTTACTTCAAATTCTAACTCAGACATGACTTCGGCAAGCTTGGAACCATTTTTAGCAATGGCACATAATCTAAAATCACCATCTCCCTTAGCTACAAGTTTAACCTCATTACCTTCTTGAATCAATTTAACACTATTACTTTCAATGCCTTCTAAGGTAAGGGCTTTAAATTGGATCTCTTGATAGGTGGTGTTTTCAGGATATAAATGCGCCTTAACCTTTACCTCTGTATGTTCAGGATTTAGATTTCTTGATTCCTTACAAATCAGTTCAATCTTACGAACAGGTATTTCATTATTAACTGGAGAAGGTGTATTTTCAGTCCATGCACTGATCCCCTTTTCCACTGAACACGCAAGTGCCTCTAAAGTTAATTGCGCCTCCTTTAATCCTGGTGAAGTCAATTGTACTTGAATTTCTCCTGGCTCTGTTTTAGCTGCTATAATCGCTAAAAGTTTTCCACTAAATAATTTACGACTTGTCCCTTTATATTCATCATAATCTGTACTGTCTCCATTGTCTAAGCCTACAAGCCTTCCTGCTCCCGTCACTTTTACTTCAATTCGACTTCGTCCATTGGCTACCTCCGTACCCTTTTGATCAACGGTGGTAATTTCTACAAAGATTAAGTCTTCACCATTGGCCAAAAGTTGACTTTTATTAGGTTTAGCTATAATTTGTACAGGGTCACTAAAAGAGGTTTTTTCTTCTACTGCAATCACTTGACCTGCTTCATCATAAGCAACTGCTTTTAAAGTTCCTTTTTGATAAGGTAATTGCCAAGTTCCTCTTAATTTCTTGCCATGAGCATGATCAATTTCTTGTTTGCCTAAAGACATTTCATCGATAAATAATTCTACAACTGGCGCATTGGAGTAAATACAAACATCAATAAGCTGTCCTTCATTGAAATCCCAGTAAGGCAAAAGATGAATCATAGGGGCTGTTTTATAATCTGTCCACTCAGCTTGATAGTTATAAAAAGTATCTTTTTTAAACCCTGCTGTATCGATTTGCCCAAAGTAAGAATTCTTTGTGAAATAAGGCGTAGGCTCTCCAATATAATCCCATCCTGCCCATATGAATTGTCCAAAGCAATACTCACGGTCACGATGGTTTACAATCACCTCATCTGTATTCTTTGCCCCCCAGTTCGTTGTACAATTACCCAGTGAAGAACATTGTCCATCTTCATAGGTCAATACACGATTACTGAGTGGGAAATGGTAGATGCCTCTACTTTGAACCGTTGAAGCGGTTTCGCTTCCAAAAATGCACCAGTGTGGATATTTTTCATGATGCGCATCATACAAACTTTCTTTATAGCCTGCTGCATCTACATGTTCTGAACATCTTTGTGCTTCTTCAAAGTCAATAAAGTTCGAACCAATAGCTGTAAACGCATTTTTTCTTGGGTCAAACTCATGAACAGCCTCACAAAGCTTTTTAGCAATTGCCTCTCCTTTTTCGAAACGGGTATCAAAAATTTCATTACCTATGCCCCAAAGCATTAGTGAGACATGATTGCGATCTCTTCTCACCCAG
>CAYMOM010000259.1:0-1584 GCA_964391995.1 uncultured Faecalibacterium sp. | reverse complement strand
GACCTGACCATCATGACCGACGATGGCTCCAACGGGCACAAGGGCTTTGTGACCCAGGCCCTGGAGGAGAAGCTCCAGGCCGGCGAAAAGTATGACATGGTGATTGCCATTGGCCCGCTGCCTATGATGCGCGCCGTTTGCAATCTGACCCGGCCCTATGGGGTGAAGACCGTTGTCAGCATGAACCCTATTATGATTGACGGCACAGGCATGTGCGGCGGCTGCCGGGTGACCGTGGGCGGCGAAACCAAGTTTGCCTGCGTGGACGGCCCGGACTTTGACGGGCACCTGGTGGACTGGGACGAGGCCATTGCCCGCAGCCGTATGTTCCGCCCGGAGGAAGCCAAAGCCAAAGAAAAGCTGCACAAGTGCAGGCTGACAGGGGAGGTGCGCAGCCATGGCTAATATGTCCCTGGAGAAACATCCCATGCCGGAGCAGGAAGCCGCTGTTCGCGCAACCAATTTCAAAGAGGTTGCCCTGGGGTATACCCGGGAGATCGCCATGGAGGAAGCCGACCGCTGCCTGCACTGCAAGAACGCGCCCTGCGTCAGCGGCTGCCCGGTGAATGTGCCCATCCCGGACTTCATTGAGAAGATCAAGGACGGTGACTTCCGGGCCGCGTATGAAATCATTCGCACGCAGAACGGTTTGCCTGCCATCTGCGGCCGCGTGTGCCCCCAGGAAACCCAGTGCGAAAGCAAGTGCGTTCGCGGCATCAAGGGTCAGCCGGTGGGCATTGGTCGGCTGGAACGCTTTGCGGCGGACTATGCCATGAACGAGGGTACCGTTTCTGCCGAAACCAAGCCTGCCTGCGGCAAGCGCGCCGCGGTGGTAGGCTCCGGCCCGGCAGGCCTGACCTGCGCTGCCGACCTGGCCCGCGCCGGCTGGGACGTGACCCTTTACGAAGCGCTGCACACCCCCGGCGGCGTGCTGATGTACGGCATTCCGGAGTTCCGCCTGCCCAAGGCCCTGGTGCAGAAGGAGATTGACAACATCCGCAAGCTGGGTGTGAAAATGGTGACCAACGCTGTGGTGGGCCGGGCCATGACGGTGGATGAGCTGCTGGAGGAAGGCAACGATGCGGTGTTCATCGGCAGCGGCGCAGGCCTGCCCAACTTTCAGAAAATCCCCGGCGAAAGCCTGTGCGGTGTGTATTCCGCCAACGAGTTCCTGACCCGTATCAACCTGATGCGCGCCTACACCTTCCCCCAGCACGACACCCCTGTGAAGGTGGGCGCACGGGTGGCGGTGATTGGCGGCGGCAATGTGGCCATGGACGCAGCCCGCTGCGCCAGGCGCCTGGGCGCGGAGGTGACCATTGTGTACCGCCGCAGCGAGGCGGAAATGCCTGCCCGGAAGGAAGAAATCCACCACGCGAAGGAGGAAGGCGTGAACTTCCGCCTGCTGACCAACCCGGTGGCAATCCTGGGCGGGGAGAATGGTTTTGTACGCGGGATGACCTGCGTGGAAATGGAGCTGGGCGAGCCGGATGCCAAGGGCCGCCGCCGCCCGGTACCCAAGCCCGGCAGCGAGTTTGACCTGCCTGTGGAAACGGTGATTGTCGCCATTGGCAACAGCCCGAA
>CAYMOM010000258.1:0-1606 GCA_964391995.1 uncultured Faecalibacterium sp. | reverse complement strand
TTTCCTATCCTTATAGTAACACAATTTGACGATTTTTCCACGAACATCTTTCTTATTTTATGAATTCATGCTATCCTATTAATCATATTGAGGTTAAATTTTCCGACCTCTTACATCATGGCTGTACATTTCACAGCCTGCATTTAGAAAGGAGCTATCATGAATATTAAAGATTACGCTACAGGATTGCAGCACATTGGCATTCCTACAAAAGACTTGGACAAAACCACAAAATTTTATCAGGAGCTTGGGTTTGAAATCGCACATTCTGCTTATCTTCAGGATAAAGACCAGCACGTAAACTTCCTGAAACTCGGTAATCTCTGTCTTGAAACATACGAAGAAAAAGACGCTGCTATGTGCTATGGTGCCATTGAACACGTTGCCATCAATGTTACAGATATTTACGCAGTATACGATATGGTTTGTGAAAAAGGATTAAACACGTTAAATGACCAGGTAAACGAACTTCCATTCTGGACAAACGGTGTAAAATTTTTCACCATCGAAGGACCAAATAAAGAAAAAGTAGAATTCAGCCAGTATCTTTAATTAAACCACTGGTATTTTTCCCCACAAAGGAGATACATTTTGAAAGACAAAAATATTGACATTATTTTAAGTAAAACCGGTTTCAGAAATTTTGCAATTTTTGACATGGCATATAAGCATAAACGCTGGAAAATGCCAGTAACTGCAGCCGTTCTTTTTTTCGCTGCTGCTTCCTTCATGTTTGCAATTCAGGACAAAATTGAAAATGCTTTTCTGGTAGGTACTATTTTTGTAATCGCCGCTGTCGGACTCGGTGCTGGCTATTTAAGAAATTTTTTCCGCTCCATTCCAAAAGAAGCCGAAAAAATGAAAATTGATCCACCACGACATGTATATTCTGTAAATCTTACAAAAGACAACAGCAATATTCTTTTTTATCTTCCGAAAGCCAAAGAACCCTCTGAACGTTTTTCATGGAAATCCATTGACGGTGTTTATCGTACTACCAAAGCTATCTATATTTATGTAACACCTGAGCGTGCTTTATTAATTCCAGGTACTACACCAAATTTAAGTCTTGATGAAACATGGGCTTTTTTACAAAAAAAATTACCAGATGAACGAGTTCATCTGGTCAATAAATTCTTTTAAAAATGCCTCCCACCAAAAGCTGTGGGAGGTATTTTTATTGCCAAGCATTTGAAAAACACCGTTCACAGATTCTCAACGTTTATTTTGTAATCGTTCCATCTAAATCCCAAAGATCTTCCCAGCCTTTTGCACCTTCCCAAAGAAATACCTGCCCTTTTACAAGTCGATTTCCTTTTTCAAGACCTTTTATGATCTCCATTTCTTCATCTGTAAGTGGATCTTCCATAATACTCTTTAAATTTGCAACATAATTTTTTTCTTTTACAGAAAATGGTATCGGTGTCGTACCTCTCTGATATGCCCATTTCAGACAAATCAATGCTGGATGTACTCCATGTGCCTCTGCTATCTTTTTAAGTTCCGGTTCTTCCATATCCGCAATGTCCTCTGGAAGAATGTCGCGTTCCGGACGCTGTGGCGAACCAAGAGGACAATAACCAACAACTGCCATACCACGTTCAAG
>CAYMOM010000257.1:0-1654 GCA_964391995.1 uncultured Faecalibacterium sp. | reverse complement strand
AGCCGCCTTCCCCCCTGGCAGGAGGCCCTGACCCGCTACCTGCTGGAGGTGCAGGCCGAACGGTAAAGGCCAGGCCTGCCTGATGATGGATTCCACAACCGCCCGGACGAAGCGTCTTCGGGCGGTTTTTGCAAAATTTGACCATGGACGGATGGCGGCGGCCTGCTTTTCAAACGGGAAAAAACATGATACAATAGGCGCGTACCATTCTGAAAACGGAGAGGAAGCACCCATGAAGTTGAAAGTTGGCATGATTTCCCTGGGCTGCAACAAGAACCGCGTGGACTCCGAGCTGGCGCTGGGCCTTTTGCAGGACAGGGGCTATACCTTCACCGGCGACCCGGCGGAGGCTGATGTGCTGATGGTGAACACCTGCGGTTTTATCGAATCCGCCAAGGAGGAATCCATCGATGCCATTCTGGAAATGGCAGAATACAAAAAAACCGGCAAGTGCAAGGCACTGGTGGTCACCGGCTGCCTGGCCCAGCGGTATGAAAAAAGCCTGCTGGAGGAGATTCCCGAGATTGACCTTTTGATGGGTGTGAACCAGTATGAGCACCTGGCGGACGCCATTGACAAGGCGCTGGAGGGCAAGCGCCAGTCCCTGTGCCAGGAGAAGTTCGACTTTCTGGAGCACGACCGGGTGCTGACCACCCCGGCCTACACCGCCTACACCCGCATTGGGGACGGATGCAACAACCGCTGCACCTTCTGTGCCATTCCGCTGATCCGCGGTCACTACCGCTCCCGCGACGAAAAGGCCGTGCTGGATGAGGTTCAGCGCCTGGCGCAGCAGGGCGTGCGGGAGCACATCCTGGTGGCCCAGGACACCACCCGATACGGCACCGACTGGCAGGAGCACACCGCCCTGCCGGAACTGATGGAAAAGGCTGCCGCCATTGAGGGCGTGGACTGGCTGCGGGTTTTGTACTGCTACCCGGACGAAACCGACCAGCGCCTGCTGGATGTGATGGCCCGGCATGACAACATCTGCAAATATCTCGACCTGCCCATCCAGCACATTAACGATACCGTGCTGCGCCGCATGCATCGCCGGGGCGATTCCAGCGACATCCGACGCTGCCTGAAGCTGGCCCGGGAGCGGGGATTTGCCCTGCGTACCAGCATCATTGTGGGTTTCCCCGGGGAAACGGAGGAGCAGTTCCAGGAGCTGCTGGACTTTTTGCAGGAGGCGGAATTCGACAGGCTGGGCGCCTTTGCCTATTCTGCCGAGGAGGACACCCCGGCTGCCCGCATGCCCGACCAGATTCCCGAGGAAGTCAAGCAGCAGCGTCTGGACAGGCTCATGACCCTGCAGGCCGGCATTTCCCTCAAGCGGAACCGGCTGCGCCTGAACACCGTGGAAAAGGTGCTGGTCACCGATGTGAGCGAGGATGGGTTCATCCTGGGCCGCAGCCAGTTTGAGGCCCCGGAAACCGATGGGGAGATTGTCTTCACCGCCAGGAAGCAGCCGGAGATTGGCTCCTTTGTCAACGTGAAGATCACCCAAGCCGAAACCTACGACCTGATGGGAGAAATGCAATGAACCTGCCCAACAAACTATCCCTGGTGCGCATGGGGCTGATCCCCGTGATGGTGGCGCTGATGTACCCCGGCACCACCCTGTGCAACCTGCTGGCTGCCGCCGTGTTTG
>CAYMOM010000256.1:0-1668 GCA_964391995.1 uncultured Faecalibacterium sp. | reverse complement strand
TGATGCGGCCTGGGGCAGGTCGGTCATCAGGAGAAAATCCGGATTATCCGTGCGGCGCAGGGCAGGCCTGCGGCGGCAGGGAACGGAGGCCAGGCAGGCCTGCACCTGGCGGCGCAGCGCCCTCAGCATGGCAGGTCGCTGGCAACATAGTCCACCTGCATGGTGTGCATGGAGGCGTACCCGCCCTGGAAATCCAGCTGGTATTCCAGGTAGACGCTGCCGTGGTCGGGCGCGGCGTCCACATCCACCCGGGTGGCGAAAAGCGCCATGTCCATGTCCCCATAGGGCGTGCGGTACACACCCTCAAACCGGCGATCCTTCACAAACACCATGGAGGTACCAAAGTCCCCCAGGCGGGTCATGGTTACCTGGTTTGGCTCGATGAGGAGAAGAATCTCCTGGGTCATGACGGAACCATCACTTTCGTCCGTCTGGCTTTCCTCATAGCGCAGCAGGTAGCCGCCCTCGATGGTCGTCACCTCGCCGGTGGTCAGCAGCTTGATGGGTTCGTCCGCCTCGCCCAGGTCGTTTCTGGCGGCGCCGGAAAGGGTGACCAGCACCCGGCGGCCTTGCTCGTTTGTGTTCATATGCCAGGCTCCTTTTGATTGTTACGACAGCAGTATAGCATACTTTCTGCATTTTGTATTGCACTTTTTTTGCGAACAGGGTATCATGGTGGCAGCAATACCAAGGAGGACACAGGCATGCGCATCAAGGCACGAGCAAAAATCAACTGGACGCTGGACATTCTGGGCCAGCGGGAGGACGGCTATCACCTGATGGACATGCTGATGCAGCCTGTTTCCCTGGCGGACACCATTACCCTGACACCGGGCACAGAGCTGACGCTGACCACAGGCGGCTATCCGCACCTGCCGGCCAACGAGCGTAATCTGGCCTACCGGGCGGCGCTGGCGCTGCAAAAGGCCACCGGATGCAAAAGGGGCGCGGCCATCCATGTGGAGAAGCGCATCCCCGTGGGCGCGGGCATGGGCGGCGGCAGCGCGGATGCAGCCGCTGTGCTTGCGGGCCTGAACAAGCTGTGGGATACCGGGCTGAACCAGAGCCAGCTGGAGGAAATCGGGCTGACGCTGGGCGCGGATGTGCCCTTCTGCCTCCGGGGCGGATTGACCCGCACCACCGGCATTGGGGAAAGCATACAGGCGCTGCGAAGCGCCAGGAGCTTTGACCTGGTGGTGATTCAGCCTTGCCGTGGCCTGAGCACCGGCGCGGTGTTCGGGGCCTATCATGAAAGGGAAAGCCACCTGCGCCCGGACACGGATGCTGCCCAGCGGGCGCTGGCCCAGGGAGATGCTGCGCTGCTGGCCCGCAGCCTGGGAAACGTGCTGCAGGCCGTAAGCCAGGACATGCGTCCGCCCATTGGTGATGCCATTGAGCAGCTTAAGCAGCGTGGCGCCTTTGCCGCTGCAATGACGGGCAGCGGCTCGGCAGTGTTTGGGGTGTTTGCCAATGAGGAGGACGCACGCACTGCGGCACGGAGCCTGCGCCAGCGGTGGATGAGCACCTTCTACTGCCGCACCTGCCGGGACAGCCTGGTGTTTGCCGAATAATGCATAACAAACGGCCCTGGGAAACAAATCCCAAGGCCATTTGCGATAGAGTTGTTTTACTTCTCGCTCTCTCCGCCGCAGCCGCAGGTGCAGCCGC
>CAYMOM010000255.1:0-1674 GCA_964391995.1 uncultured Faecalibacterium sp. | reverse complement strand
AGAATGAGCAGTCGGTTTTCAGGGAGGCTGTTCCAAAGTTCCTCCACATCTGTATTAAGCCAGTCGCCTAAGTCCTGTTCTTCTGAAAAAGTCTCTCCATTATCAATAGAGAAACTAAGGCCCACCTGTCCACTGTATTCAGCGGTCATAAGGCTGATACCCAGAATGGAAATATGGCTCATATCCACATTTGCAACAATCGTACTGAGATATGGATAAGCGATAAGATTCGCCTTTATGAGCTTTTCATCACCGCCAGTTCGCCAGTAGAAGAATTCCGGATTTTCAAGTGGCGTTATGAGCTTTGCATCGGGCAGCTCATCAAATCCATATTTCAGAAACATTGCAGCAGTCAGGTTTTCAATAGGCACCTCAGCTAAAGCTCCATCGGAAATTGTGAAATACATTTCACCCTGCTTGATTAAATATGCGTATGAATAAGTGTCAGCATCTTCATACATGGCATATTGAATATCCCACATGCTGCCGGTATCATCGCCGCAATAAAAGCTTGCATAGGTTCCACTGCCTGCGCCATCGTGCAGTGTAAGCGGAGTGATGGTTCCGTTGCAAACCAGCTCCGAAGTTCCGGTATTACCACTGGTTGGAGTCTGAATTACATTAAGGAACATATTTCCGGTTGAAAGCAAAAACAATTCAAAAATAAGGCGATTCTCTTCAATGCGATTGTTATATACGGTGTAACCCTCAAAGCGGATTTTTAAGAATTGTCGGTCACCGTCCAGCTCTCCAATCTGTGAATAAATAGCAGTGGAGCAACCGTCACGTCTGCAAATTTTCAGGTGTTCCGTATTACTGCCGAATCCAATGTAATGATTGCTACTGACATAAATCGTGCTGGCAGCGGCCCCGACAAACATAAAGTCTGATAGCCCTGCAACAGCATAATACCCGTCATCGTTATAGGAACTGCTGACTGCTGTCATATTTTCCGTGGTATTCAGGTAAGGTGTAAGCACCGTTTTTTCGATGCCTGTTTCACCGATGATGATAAGCTCGGATGGGAATGTGTCTGTAATAACAGTTAAACCATCACAAGCAATCGGTGATTCAGGCTCAAAAGGGAGCGCACCGGAATAAATCAGCTCTGTAAGTTCTGCATCAGCATATACAGAAACCGTACCGGTGCCCTCTATAAGATATATTTTTTCAGCGTTGTCAAAGGCGATGCTGGTTGTTTCTTCTCCAAGAGAAATCATATGAGCATCACCTTTTTTCCAGAGATAGCTGGTTTCATCTATCAGCATAATTCCACCTCCATATTTTCTACACGCTCGTATTGCGCAGTATCAATTGCCAAATGCTGAAGCTGGCCATAGTTGATTTCGCTACCGGCAGAAACGAAGCTGTATTCATTCACAAGCTGGAATGCATCCGCATCATTGATTTCAACCACCATCGGGTCATATTCGCCCGGAGTGCCAGCGTCCAACGTAAAGGTGGTAATAACCTCAACAAGAGTGACACGCTCATTAAGCAGGTCGTAACCGAAGGTAATCTCTGTAATAGGAATGCTGGAAATAGCCTGCGTGAAGTTCGGTGTCGCATTAACAGGAAATACTGCAGCTGCGGTATCTGTAAGTGCATCGTAGCAAAAGTCAACATCTGCGATTTCAAGCTGGCTGAACATTTCTGTAAGGGATATACGACCGT
>CAYMOM010000254.1:0-1676 GCA_964391995.1 uncultured Faecalibacterium sp. | reverse complement strand
CAAATGTCAAAAAATAATTAATCTCGAAAGTGGCAAGGTATATAATAACTATAAAGAAGTAGTTAAAGAATTTGGATTTAAATCTGCCGCAACTCTTTTAAATGTTTGCAATGGCAGATTTAAATCTTATCATGGGTATCATTTTAGATTTGCAAATTGTTAAAGAAATTTTCAATATTTTCATATATTCCATTTCTTGAATAACGTCCTTCTTTTCTAGATTTCATAATCTCATAAGAATAAAGGTTTCTAGCGTATCTATTAGTATCGCTAACAATTTTTTCAACTTTTTGTTTAAAATCTGGAATATCTCTAATATCTTTAATTTCCTTATCGTATTTTCTTGAAAATTGGCTATATTCAAACTTTGCATAATTTTTTGTATTATCTCTGATAAGAATACTAGGTATAAAAGCAACGTAATTTGGGAAAGGGTAGTCTATTTCAGCTTCGCCATACCAATTATAACCGGGGAACTCTTTTTTAATTCTTTCGTTTAAATAATTGCTTATTTTTTTATTTCTTTCTTTCCAAGATTTTGTAGTGCTTTCATCTCTTTCGTTCTTATGAAAATCATTAATTTTAAAATCTAGAAAAAGGTCTTGCAAAGCGTCTCTCATAACATTATTCAATGTTCTATCGTCTGAAAAAGTTATCGTATAATCATGGGAAATATTGCCAACAATATAGTTTCTTGGATATTTACTAAAGAATAATTTAAAGCTTCCAGCTTTTCTAAGCCATTGCTTTTTAGATAAATCAACCCTAGAATTTTTTCCATTAAAAAACTGTTTTATTGGGTCATTAGCATTATCTCCTTCTGTAGTTTGATGACCATTGCTTCCAACTTGATACATTGGCTCGCCATATCTTTCAACAACGTCTTGATTATCTAATAGCCATTCTTTTAAAAATTTGGCTGGAATTTTTTGGACTTCTTTCTTAAAAAAGGTTTCTTTATTTGTAGAACCTTTTTCATTCTCATGCCTTGCAAGCGCTGGGGCGTTTTTATAGCCTAAAAGATTTTTATTGCCAAATTTGATTAATTTTAAAAGATTGTCTGGAATTTGTGTTAAATCGCCGTTACTTATTTCATCGCCTTTAACATCGTTTTGGTCTAAAAAGAAAACTTCTAATTTATTATTGTCTTCTTCGCTAGGTGCAATTGACATCTGATAAGATTTTCCAGTTTTATAGTTTCTAATAATATACAGAGGAAATTTGTTATTATTTGTGTAATAATTGTAATAGTTTTCACTAGCCCTAGTGCACCAGTGAGTAGGCCTTTGCTCTTCGCCTTCCTTTCCATAAAACGCAGCTGCTTTAGAACCAGCAAAAGAAAGTGGGATTTTTAGCTCCCAGCCTTGATTGTCTTTTGGATAAAGTATTTTGACATCATTCTGGACTCCGCTACCTTTTTTAGATTTTCCATGCTTATCTAAATTTTCCTGTATTTCTTTTTCTAAATTATGCCAAATCTCTTGATTAAATGTTTTGTTGATAAAATTGTTGTAACTAGGCAATTGTTTAACCCATGGTTTTTTATAATTCTGTAAATAAGTATAAATTCCGTCGTTAGCAACAGCTCTTGCTAATTCGTTAATATTTGACGTATGACTAATCAAAAATTGAATTCCGTATGTTGGGTCGTTGATGCTAAACTTTCGTGCATTTCC
>CAYMOM010000253.1:0-1677 GCA_964391995.1 uncultured Faecalibacterium sp. | reverse complement strand
TCCCGGCAATTCACCTTGTCAAAGGGATGTGCCGTCAGCGGGTGAAAGCGCCGGGCAAAATCAATATCAAGCATAACCGTTCTGCACCTGGTGGGACACCGCCTGGCGCAGGGCGGTCAGCAGGATGGAAGTGCGCGGTTCCAGCACCCGCAGGCCTGTTACAGGCGAAACATGGTACAGCATACATCCTCCATTTACAAAAGGCCGGACGCAGCACATCCGGCCCATAGATTATTCAATGGCATTCTTCAGAGGCGCCAGGTCAATGCCTTCGCAGTTCTTCAGCACATCGTACAGGCTGGTGAGCATCTGCTTCACGCCGCCGGGCACGTCACTCTCGGCATTCAGGGGCAGCACCGGGTCGTGAACGGACAGGCGCAGCAGGAACCAGCCGTTGTCCAGGCCTTCATCCAGGTCGAAGGAAATGCGCACGCCTTCCCGGTTGTCCGGGGCAATGTGCCAGTGCTCGGCAGCGTTGGCATAGTCCAGCACCTGCTGAATGGCCACCTTGCCGGTTTCACGGAAGTCCTCGCTGGTGATGTTCAGCCGCAGCTCTTTGCTTTCCACAGGCTCCTGCAAATCAGCAATCAGGCTGCCCAGGGTGGAGCCTTCCTGCTTGAGCTTCATGGCGCGGACGATCAGCACCGTGACAAGGTACATACCGTCATCCAGGAAGTAGTTTTCCTTCATGGCGGCGTGACCGCTGGTTTCGATGGCCAGAGGGCACTCGATGCCCTCGGCATTCAGGCGGATGGCCTCGTCAATCACGTTGCGGTAGCCGCGCTTGTAGCGGTAGTGCTCGCCGCCCCAATCGTTAATGAACTTCTTCAGACCAGAGGATGTCACCGAGTCCGTCACAATGGTCTGCCCGGGCTTTTCGTCCAGCAGGATGGCGGAAATCAGGGCAATCAGCCGGTTGCGGTTGATCTCCCGTCCCTTGGAATCCACAATGGCGGCTCTGTCGCAGTCCGTATCGAAAATCACACCCAGGTCGGCGCCTGCGTCCAGCACGGCCTTGCACACGCTGGCCATGGCATCGGGGTTTTCCGGGTTGGGGATGTGATTGGGGAAGTATCCGTCCGGCTCCAGGAACTGGCTGCCCTCGATCCAGGCGCCCAGCTCCTCCATCAGCTCCGCATAGAAGCCGCCTGCGCCGTTGCCGGCGTCCACCACCACATGCAGGCCCAGCAGCGGCTTTGCCATGTCCGTGTCCAGACCCTTGCGGATGCGCTCTGCCAGCTGCTCCTTGTAGGTGGGCAGGAAGGCCTTTTCGGTAATGGTTCCGGCAAAGGGCAGGCCTTCCGGCTCCAGGTCCTTGGCCATGTTCAGCAGTTCCACCACCGTGTCGCCCTCAATGCCGCCTTCCTCGGTGAAGAACTTCAGGCCGTTCTTGTCATAGGGATGGTGGCTGGCGGTAATCATGATGGAAGCATCCGGCTGGAAACCGGGGGTAATGATGCTCATGTACATGGCGGGGGTGGTGCACATGCCAAAGTCCAGCACATTGGCGCCGGCCTTCGAAATGCCCTCCGCCGTGGCACGGAGCAGCTCCGGGCCGGAAATGCGGCTGTCCCGCCCCAGGGCGATGGTCACCTGGGTTATATTCTTGTGCTTCTTTTCCGCCACATAGCGGGCAAAGGCCATGCCCAGGCAGCTGGCCACATGGGGGGTAATCAC
>CAYMOM010000252.1:0-1697 GCA_964391995.1 uncultured Faecalibacterium sp. | reverse complement strand
GGGTCACAAAGCCCTTGTGCCCGTTGGAGCCATCGTCGGTCATGATGGTCAGGTCAGTGCAGGCGGCAGTCAGCTCGTCCTTCAGGATGATCAGGCTTTCATTGCGGAAGCCCACGATGAGATCCACCTGTGCGCCGGCCTCGTGCAGGGCCTTGGCCTGGGGATAGGCAATCGCCACGCCCAGGCCGCCGCCGATCACCGCCGCCCGGGTAATGCCATCAGTATGGCTGGGCTCGCCCAGGGGACCCACAAAGTCCAGCAGGGCATCGCCTTCGTTCAGGGTATCCAGCTTTTCGGTGGTGTAGCCCACCTTCTGGAAGATGATGGTCACCGTGCCTGCCTGCCGGTCATAGCCGGCAATGGTCAGGGGCACCCGCTCGCCTTCCTCATCGATACGGAAAATGATAAACTGGCCCGGCTGGGCTTTCCGCGCCACCAGGGGCGCCTGTATCTCCATCAGCGTGACGGTTTCGTTCAGCACGCGCTTTTTCACAATCGGAAACATGCGAAGCCTCCCTCTTCATGATGCTATTTATTGTACACACTTTTCACCTGCTGCACAAGTGAAACGGAAAAAACAGTACAGAAACAAAACAACCCAGGAAGCATTCGCATCCTGGGCGGAAAGCTCACAGCACATGCCGATACCAGACAAAGGCCGTCGCATCATCATAATTCCGAATGGTGAGTTTGTAGCCGTTTTCCAGTTCAAACCAATGGTACTCGTTTTTCTGCACCGTATCGGTAAAAGGTGCGGCCTCAAAGGGCACGCCGATGATGGACACATTCACGCAGCCATCGGTGGTCAGGCAGCGGCCATACTTTTCCGGGTTATCGTCAATCACCTTCTGGAAGCGCTGCCCGGCATCCGGATGGGGGCCGGAGTGAATCACCAGCGGATAATCCAGATAGTCCGCCAGCAGCGGCACCTGCTCGGCAGTATAGCCATAGTCGCTCAGGGTGCCGATGTACATCATCACATGCCGGGAGCCATGCTTGGTCACCAGCAGGTCGCCCACCTGCAAATAGGGCTTCAGCTGACCATAGGGCGGCGGCTGCTTTCCTTCCCGGTGGCTGAAGATATGGTTCTGGTCATATTTGGTGGCCTCATTCAGCAGTGCACGCAGGCCATCGTGGGGTTCCAGCCCGTTTTCGGAGAAGATCCACTGGGTGTACCCGGCGCAGTCAAACCCGAAAATGTAGAATTTCCCCTGCTTGAAAAAGCGGCTGTCCTCCCAGCAATCCCGGATGGAATAATCGGGCAGGTATTTGAATATGCGGCTGATGCTTTTGCCGCCGAAGAAGTAGGGCGAGCCTTGCTCGAAAATAACCTCCACCCCGGCACCGGTAAGCTGGTTGTACCTGTCCAGAAAGGGGTTTCCCTTTTCCAGCAGGGAAAAGGCCGAGTCCAGCAGACCATTTTGCGTCAGGCCCGGATTTTCACCTTCCGCCTGGGCGCCCAACAGCCCGCAGGCCAGGGAAAGCAGTGCCAGCAGCAGCGCTATCCGTTTCATCATATGCATGCATCCCTTCAAAAGTAGCTGTTAAAATTGTATCAGGAATGGCATGCCCTGTCAAATGTAATTTGTCAGCTTGCCAAAAACTCCGGGAGGTGTCGGAGGGCCCGCAGGCCCTCTGACTTCAATCGTATCGCGGGGCTTTGCCGCGCGGGCGGGGCGTTTCCGGCTTTGCCGGAA
>CAYMOM010000251.1:0-1709 GCA_964391995.1 uncultured Faecalibacterium sp. | reverse complement strand
GGGCTGTCCCGCCCGGGATTCTTAAGGGCCTTTCGGCCCTTAAGCGGGGTCCAGGGGCAGCGCCCCTGGTTAGCCGATGTATTCTTTGCCGCCCATGTACATGCGCAGGGCCTGGGGAATGCGCACGCGGCCGTCAGCCTGGAGGTTGTTCTCCAGGAAGGCGATCAGCATGCGGGGCGGGGCAACAACGGTGTTGTTCAGTGTGTGGGCAAAATACTTCCTGCCGTCCTCGCCCTTCACGCGGATCTGCAGGCGGCGGGCCTGGGCGTCACCCAGGTTGGAGCAGCTGCCCACCTCGAAATACTTCTGCTGGCGGGGGCTCCAGGCTTCCACGTCCAGGGATTTCACCTTCAGGTCAGCCAGGTCGCCGGAGCAGCACTCCAGGGTGCGGACGGGAATGTCCAGCGTGCGGAAGAAATCAACAGAGTTCTGCCACAGCCTGTCGAACCACATGGGGCTGTCCTCCGGCTTGCAGACCACAATCATTTCCTGCTTTTCAAACTGGTGAATGCGGTATACGCCGCGCTCCTCAATGCCATGGGCGCCCACCTCCTTGCGGAAACAGGGGGAATAGCTGGTCAGGGTCTGGGGCAGCTGCTTTTCATCCAGAATGGTGTCGATAAACTTGCCAATCATGGAGTGCTCGGAGGTGCCGATCAGGTACAGATCCTCGCCCTCAATCTTGTACATCATGTTTTCCATCTCGGCAAAGGACATGACGCCGGTTACCACATTGCCGTGAATCATGTACGGGGGAATGCAGTAGGTGAATCCCCGGTCAATCATGAAATCCCGGGCATAGCTCAGGATGGCGCTATGCAGGCGGGCCACATCGCCCATCAGGTAGTAGAAGCCATTGCCGCTGGTTTTGCGGGCGCTGTCCAGGTCAATGCCGCTGAGGCGCTCCATAATGTCCACATGGTAGGGCACTTCAAAGTCCGGCACCACCGGCTCGCCAAAGCGCTCAATCTCCACATTCTCGCTGTCGTCCTTGCCCACGGGTACGGAGGGATCGATGATGTTGGGGATCACCAGCATGCGCTTGCGAACCTCCGCCTGCAGTTCCTCCTCCAGCTTTTCGGTGTCAGCCAGCTCATCCGCCATGGCGTTGACCTTGGCCTTCAGGGCCTCAGCCTCCTCCTTTTGGCCCTTGGCCATCAGGCCGCCAATCTGCTTGGAGATGGTCTTGCGCTGGCCCCGCAGGCTGTCGGCCTTCTGGATGGCCGCACGGTACTGCTTGTCCAGGTCGATGACCTCATCCACCAGCACCAGCTTCTGATCCTGAAACTTCTTGCGGATGTTCTCCTTCACCAGTTCGGGGTTGTTGCGCACAAAATTCATGTCCAGCATGGGTAAAATCCTCCTTCAGAATACAATAAGAGCCTCTCGTCCTGTTGCCGGGACGAGAAGCTCGCGTTGCCACCCAGTTTGCCTGCCAATGGCAGGCCACTCGCCGCGCTGTATGGGGCGCACCCCGCAGGCTCCTCGCCTGCGCCCTTCGGGAATGGAGATGCCCGGCTCCGCTGCTGGCTCGCACCGCCCGCCAGCTCTCTTTCAGCCTTGCCCAGGCCCGTTTCCCGTCCATCGGGCTTATTGACCCAACCATTATACACCCTCCCCGCCAAACGCGCAAGCAGTTTTTTCAAGGGGGACGGGCAGGGACGCTGTCCCTGCACCCTGCTTAAGGGATTTCATCCCTTAAGAATCCC
>CAYMOM010000250.1:0-1709 GCA_964391995.1 uncultured Faecalibacterium sp. | reverse complement strand
TGGCCTGGTATTCCCCGGTCAGCATGGTGTGGAGAACAATGCGGGCCATTTCCGGTGCGGCGGCAGCGCAGCCGCTTTGGATGAACGCCCGCTTCAGGGCCGCGGTATCGTAGGCCGTCAGGTGCCGTGTCAGGCGGGTGGCGCAGTGCTCCTCCTCCATCACTACAAAGGGTGCAAGGCCGCCGTTGCCGTCCTCCAGCATGCCCAGGGAGCCGGGGTTGCAGGCCACGCGCCCGCCGTGCTCCACCAGCCATGGGGCGTGGTTGTGCCCGGAAAACAGGTGGGTGATGTGATCGGGCAGGCTGTCCAGCAGGGCGGGAACCTGCTCAGGGCAAATCAGGTGAAAGGGGTCACCGGGGGTGCCGTGGGTGAAGAGCTTGCTGCCCTCTGCATAATCCATGGGAAAGGCAATGTCCATGCCCTGGAGCCGCTGGTGGGTCCACCGCTGGATGGCCCAGCTGTACCCGGCAAACTCCGGCGCATCCACCCGCAGCAGCCGGGCTTCATGGTTGCCCAGCAGCATTTTGGCGTTCAGCTCCTGCAGGCGTTGAAGCACCTGGCGCGGCTGCGGGCCGAAGTTCACCTGATCCCCCAGGGAGATGATCCGCTGGCAGCTTTGGGCCTGGGGCGTTGCCAGCACGGCCTCCAGGGCGGGAAGATTGCCGTGAACATCGGCGATAATCAGCGTTTGCATGGCTGCTCCTTATCTTTGGTGGCCTGCGGTGTAGTCCGCACGAAGCATGCTGTCCTTATAGCCGGTGGTGATGGTGTATTCGTAATAGGTGGCTTTCCTGCCGGTGGGCAGCTGCTCGCTGCAGGTGCGGAGGGTGTAGCGGGTGCTGTCCCGCAGGAGGGGAAGCTCCACCGCCACGGCCTGGGTCAGGGCAAAAAGGTATTCCGGCGGCATGGGATCCATGTCATGCTTGTCAAAGGTATAGTGCAGGGTATGCCCGGCGGGCTTGTACAGGCGGATGCAAACGCCTTCCGTCCGCAGGGTGATGCTTTCCACACAATGGTTCCGGCAGCGGGTCAGCAATGGGTACAGGTGGCCGTACAGGTCGGAGGTGCGCACCCGGCGCACAAGATCTTCCTGGGCCCGGCGGCGCAGAGAAATACTGACCAGTACCGCGGCGCAAAGGGCGCACACAAGGGCAATCAGCCCGATGAGCATGGGTGTGTTCATGGCTGCACCTCGCTGGTTTCCTCGGCCTCCTGGTGGGCAATCAGCCGGTTGACGGCATTGAGATAGGCCAGGCAGCTGGCCTCCAGCACGTCGGTGGAAACGCCGCGGCCCAGCATGCTCTCCGCACCAAGGGACACCCGGACGGTGACCTCGCCCAGGGCATCCTGGCCCTCGGTCACGGCCTTGATGTTGTAGCTTTCCAGGGCGCAGCGCAGGCCGGTGATGGCGTCCACCGCGTTGAAGCAGGCCTCCACAGGCCCAACGCCCCAGGCAGCCCGGGTGGTGGTTTCGCCGTTCTTTTCCACGGTAACGGTGGCAGTAGGCGTCATTTTGTTGCCGGCAAAAA
The DNA here is from genome assembly GCA_964391995.1 of uncultured Faecalibacterium sp. Taxonomy (GTDB): domain Bacteria; phylum Bacillota; class Clostridia; order Christensenellales; family Aristaeellaceae; genus UBA11524. Next base: position 180 of record CAYMOM010000250.1, on the reverse strand, counting down.
TCTGGAAGGCGGAAAGGCGGTAGGCGGCCTGCGGGGTCAGCCGGGACTCCCGCAGGATGGCCAGCACGTCCCTGTCGGTAATTTCCTTCTTTCTGTCCGCCAGCTCCTTGAAGCGGGCAAAGGCGGCCTGCAGGGCTTCTCCCTCCAGGGTGTAGCCCAGCTGGTGCGCCCTGTCCGCCA
>CAYMOM010000249.1:0-1733 GCA_964391995.1 uncultured Faecalibacterium sp. | reverse complement strand
CAGCTCGCCGGCGATCTTGTACATGTTGGGGATCATCAGCAGCAGGCCCTGGGAGGCAGTGAAGGTGGTGGTCAGCGCGCCAGCGGCCAGGGAGCCGTGCACGGCGCCGGCAGCACCGGCTTCAGACTGCATTTCAGCAATTTTGACGGTCTGGCCGAACAGGTTCTTGCGGCTCTGTGCGGACCACTCGTCAGCGACTTCCGCCATGGGGGAGGAAGGCGTGATGGGGTAGATAGCTGCCACATCGCTAAATGCATAAGCGACATGGCTGACGGCTGTATTACCGTCAACGGTCATCTTGATTGCCATGGGGATTTACCTCCTTGACGCTTGTTGGAACCGGGTGCGGCTGCCCGCCTCCGGCCCGGAAAACCGCATTTCATCCTGCGCCTGTGCCGGTGTGAAAGGGCTGATGGCCAGTCCCTTCATGCCGGCATAAGCGCATGACAAAAACACGGAAACTCCTCTATCGCATCAATTATAATAGCTTGCGCGAAATATGTCAATGTTGCAGGCGGTTTTTTCATTGGCTTTTCCGTTTTTCTTTGCCTGGGGCATGAATGTATGCTATAATGTAGGCCGATAACCAAAAGAGGTGATTTGATGGCGGATGTGGTGGTGATCGGCGGCGGGCACGCCGGGTGCGAGGCAGCGCTGGCCGCGGCCCGCATGGGCATGGGCACCCTGCTTTTAACCCTGAACATGGACGGCATTGCCCTCATGGCCTGCAACCCGGTGATCGGCGGCTCCGCCAAGGGGCACCTGGTGCGGGAGCTGGACGCCCTGGGCGGCGAAATGGGCCGCGCCATTGACGATACCTTTCTGCAAAGCCGCATGCTGAACACCAGCAAGGGGCCTGCCGTCCACAGTCTGCGGGCCCAGGCGGACAAGCAGGCCTATCAGAACCGCATGCGCCGGGCGCTGATGACCCAGCCGCGTTTGACCGTCCGCCAGGGGGAAGCAGCCTCCATCGAGGTGGAGGGCGGGCGTGTGTGTGCAGTAACTACCATGACGGGCCAGCGCATCCCCTGCCGGGCCCTGGTGGTGGCCACCGGCGTTTACCTGAAGAGCCGCATCATCATTGGTGAGGCCCAGTGGGACGGCGGTCCCCAGGGACTGATGAGCGCCACCGGCCTTTCCGCCAGCCTGCTGGATTTAGGCTACGGGCTGCGCCGCTTCAAAACCGGCACACCGGCCCGGGTGGACATGCGCTCCATCGACTTTGACGAAATGACCCCCCAGCCCGGTGACGAGCCGGTGGTGCCCTTTTCCTTCATGACAGACAGGAAGCTGCACAACACCCACCAGTGCTACCTGACCTGGACAACCCCCGAAACCCACGAGATCATCCGTCGCAACCTGCACCGGGCGCCCCTGTATTCCGGCAAAATTCACGGCATCGGCCCGCGCTATTGTCCCAGCATTGAGGATAAAATCGTCCGCTTTGCCGACAAGGACAGGCATCAAATTTTTCTTGAGCCGGAGGGCGCGGAAAGCCGGGAGTGGTACGTTCAGGGCATGTCCACCTCCCTGCCGGAGGATGTGCAGTGGGAAATGTACCGCTCCATTCCCGGTTTGCACCGGTGCGAACTGGTGCGCCTGGCCTACGCCATTGAGTACGACTGCATCGACAGCCGTGAGCTGCGCCCGTCCCTGGAAAGCCTGCGCCACAGCGGGCTGTTCTTCGCCGGGCAGATCAACGGCACCAGCGGCTATGAGGAAGCCGCCTGCCA
>CAYMOM010000248.1:0-1740 GCA_964391995.1 uncultured Faecalibacterium sp. | reverse complement strand
CATGGCCTCCATGGCGGTTTTGATGGGGTTCCCCTGATTGTTGGCGTAATAGCTGAACAGCAGCTGTCCTCCCTGCCCGATGAGAGCCACCTTGGTGGTGGTGGAACCGGCATCAATGCCCAGGAAGCAATCGCCGGAATAGCTTTCCAGTACTCCCTTGGCAACCGTGGCCCGGTCATGGCGGGTGCGGAAAGCATCATAGGCTTCCCTGCTTTCAAACAGCGGATCAAGCCGCTTGAGTTCAAACGCCATCTCCACGCCTTTTTCCAGCTGCGCAACCAGTGCATCCAGCGCCATGGCAGGCGCTTCCGCTGCTTCCATCGCTGCGCCCATGGCTGCAAACAGGTGGCTGTTTTCCGGGTCAATGGTGGTTTCGTCCGTCAGCTTCAGGGTGCGCACAAAGGCGGCCTTCAGTTCTGTAAGGAAATGCAGCGGCCCGCCCAGAAACGCCACATGCCCCCGAATGGGTTTGCCGCAGGCCAGGCCGGAGATGGTCTGGTTCACCACCGCCTGAAAGATGGAGGCAGCCAGATCAGCCCGGGAAGCGCCCTCGTTAATCAGCGGCTGAATGTCCGTTTTTGCAAAAACGCCGCAGCGGGCCGCAATGGGATAAATTCGCTGATACTGCGCTGCCTCCCGGTTCAGTCCCTCCGCATCGGTCTGCAAAAGCGCAGCCATCTGGTCAATGAAGGAGCCTGTGCCGCCGGCACAGACCCCATTCATTCTTTCTTCCAATCCCCCATTGAAATAAATGATTTTTGCATCCTCGCCGCCCAGCTCGATGGCGACATCAGTTTGCGGCGCAACCGCCTGGAGGGCCGTGGCTACCGCAACAACCTCCTGCACAAAGCCGATGTTCAGCGCTTTGCCCAGGTTAATGGAACCTGAGCCGGTAATGCGCAGACGCAGGCTGCATTCACCCAGCTGCTCCCTGGCTTCGCAAAGCAGCTGGGCCAGGGTTTCCTGCGTGTGTGCCATGTGCCGCCGGTATTGCCCGAAAAGCATGCTGTTGTTTTCATCCAAAATGACCAGTTTAACCGTGGTGGAACCCACGTCAATGCCAGCGCGCAATGCTCTCATGCTGTTTCCTCTCTGCTATTCTCTGCGCTGAATTTTCCTGTGTACGCTTCCCCATCAGGACGCTGCCTGTTCAAACTGACTGTTGTACAGCTCGGCATAGAAGCCGCCCTTTTTCAGCAGATCGTCATGGGTGCCGCTTTCGATGATGTCGCCATCCTTCATGACCAGAATCAGATCAGCATTCCTGATGGTGGACAGGCGATGGGCAATCACGAACGAGGTGCGCCCGTGCATCAGCTTGTCCATGGCGTCCTGAATCTTCTGCTCGGTGCGGGTATCCACAGAGGAGGTTGCCTCGTCCAGGATCAGCATCGGCTTATCCGCAATCATGGCCCGGGCAATGGTAAGCTGCTGCTTCTGTCCCTGGGACAGGTTCACCTGGTCGGACAATACGGTGTCATAGCCCTTGGGCAGCGTTTTGATGAAATGGTGCAGGCCGACCGCCTTGCAGGCCTCCTTGATCTTTTCGTCGGAAACATTTGGTGTGGAGTAAACCAGATTCTCACGCACAGTGCCTTCAAACAGCCAGGTGTCCTGCAGCACCATGCAGAACTGATCGTGCACATTTTCACGGGATACGTCTTTGGTGGGCACGCCGTCAATGCAGATTTCGCCGCCCTGCAGCTCGTGGAAGCGCATCAGCAGATTGACCATGGTGGT
>CAYMOM010000247.1:0-1744 GCA_964391995.1 uncultured Faecalibacterium sp. | reverse complement strand
CATCCAGCAGGCTGGCGAAGGACGCCTTGCCCATCACCCGGCGGGAGGTCATGCGCCCGGCAATGGAAACCTCCGCAGGCTCGGCATCATCGGCAAAATGGTCAATAATGTCCTGGCTGTGGTGGGTCACGTCATACCGGGTGATTTCATAGGGGTTCTGCCCAGCATCCATCAGGCCCTGCAGCTTCTGCCGGCGGATGATCTCCTGCTCGGACAGCGCAGGGGTGAGGGGTGTTACGGGATAATCTGCCATGGGATTCGCTCCTTTGTGTGGTTGGATAAAGGTGTTGGCTTACCGCTTAATCTCAAGCACCTTGTACTTCAGCATGCCCATGGGCACTTCGATGTCCAGCACGGAGCCGACAGCGGCGCCCATCAGTGCGGCACCCACGGGGGACTCGTTGGAGATCTTGTCCTCATAGGGGTCGGCCTCGGCAGCACCCACGATGGCGTATTCAAACACCTCGTCGGTATCCATGTCCAGCACCTTCACGGTGGTGCCAACGGAAACCTTATCGGTAGAAATCTCGCTGTCCGCCACCACCACAGCAGTGTTGATGGTCTTGGTCAGCTGGGCAATTTCGTCCTCCAGCTGGCCCTGTTCCTTCTTCGCCTCGTCATACTCGGCGTTTTCGGACAAGTCGCCAAAGCCGCGTGCCACCTCGATCTTGTGGGCAATCTCGTTGCGGCGAACGCCCACCAGATAGTCCAGCTTTTCCTGCAGTTTGCGGAGGCCGTCCTCCGTCATCATGTTGCGTTTTTCTTCAGCCATGGTTGGTTACTCCCTTCGGGTTGATCCTTTTTTCAAGAGAAAGCACCCCGGCGAACAGGAAGGCCAAGGTGCTTTCTGGTGCTTCTGAATCCGATACCCGTTGATTATACTGGATTTCCGCCGCTTTGTCAACGCTTGGGGATGAACCCTTCAAAGATTTGCAGGTCGTAGCGGCGGCGCAGCACATTCATGTCATGCTGGGAGCGCACCGTCCAGCACACCAGCCAGGGGCGGATCAGGCGCATGAGGGCCATGGGCAGGTTCCTGTCGGTAGCGTGCTCGTAGGCAACAAAGTCCGGGCGGCCCAGGACGTTTTGGGTCAGGCTGGCCATGCACCTGCCCAGCCATGTGCGTTTTTTGGGGTCAGAGCCATACAGCCCGCAGGCCAGCTGCCCGCGGATCACCCGGGGCGCGTTTTTGCGGAACCACCGCACCGCCCCCGGGTGGAAGCTCTCCACACAGTACACGCCCCGGTACTTCTCCAGCCGGGCATGGGCCAGGCGGCACAGCTCCTCAATCCGCGCATCGGATTTCAGTTCGATAATCAGCGGCACCTTTCCATCCACCAGCTTCAGAAATTCGTCAAAGGTGGGTATGCCCTCGTCCGTATCCTTCAGGCGCAGTTTTTGCAGCTCCGCCAGGGTGCACTGGCTGATGGGTCTGTCCACGCCGCACATGCGCTGCAGGCTGTCGTCGTGGAACACCACCAGCTGGTCATCCTTTGTCAGGTGCACGTCCATTTCCATGCCAAAGCCGTTTTCCACCGCATTGCGGAAGGCCCCCATGCTGTTTTCCGGCAGCTGTTCATTCCACAGGCCCCGGTGGGCATAGTCCCAGCCGGTAAAGGCGTTCATGTCCCGCCTGGGCATGTGGGGGAAAATCAAAAACAGGTACAGGGCAAACAGAATGATGATGATAAGCAGCATCCACAGCATGGGTCAGTCCTCCACATCCAGCGCTTCCAGGCCGCGC
>CAYMOM010000246.1:0-1774 GCA_964391995.1 uncultured Faecalibacterium sp. | reverse complement strand
CGGTCAGCACATCCTTATAGGGGTCAACGTTGTGCTTGTCCATCAGATCCCAGTCAATCAGGTGGTTGCCCACCTCATCCGCCGGGTAGGAGAGCATCAGCACCACCTTTTTGCACCCCTTGGCAATGCCCCGCAGGCAGATGGCAAAGCGGTTGCGGCTGAGAATGGGGAAAATGACGCCCACCGTTTCGCCGCCCAGCTTGGTGCGCACATCCTGGGCAATGTTCTCCACGGTGGCATAATTGCCCTGGGAGCGGGCCACGATGGCCTCGGTCATGGCAACAACGTCCCTGTCCCTGAGGGAAATGCTGCCCTCGTCAATGGCTGCCTGGATGGAGTCCACCACAATCTTAGCCAGGTCGTCACCTTCGCGGATAATGGGCGCACGCACGCCCATGGAAACAGTACCGATCATACGGCTCATGAAAACACTCCTCATTTCTGCAAAAGGCGTAGCCGAAGCTGCAAGGTTCTTTTACTTCAATATTATACAGCAAGTTTTCACTTTGGCAATGAGAAATTTATGTTTTTCTCTGCACTTTTTTTGTGCTGCGGGGTATTGCGCTTTTGGTGTTCTTTCTTCCTTCCAGCGGTTGACACGGGCTGTTTTCGCCGCTATGATGGATGTGCACACTGTATACAACACACGCAATCGGAGGCTTCCCATGAACCTGACACAGAAAATACTTGCCGCCCATTTGCTTTCGGGCGAACTGATTCCCGGCACGGAAATCTCCATCCGCATCGACCAGACCCTGACCCAGGATTCCACCGGCACCATGGCCTATCTCCAGTTTGAGGCCATGGGCGTGGAGCGGGTGAAGACCAAGCGCTCCGTGGCCTATATCGACCACAACACCCTGCAGACCGGCTTTGAGAACGCCGACGATCACCAGTACATCCAAACCGTTGCCAAAAAGCACGGCATTTACTGCTCCAAGCCTGGCAACGGCATCTGCCATCAGGTGCAGCTGGAGCGTTTTGGCGTGCCCGGCTACACCCTCCTGGGGTCCGACAGCCACACCCCCACAGGCGGCGGCATCGGCATGCTGGCCATTGGTGCCGGCGGCCTTGACGTGGCTGTTGCCATGGGCGGCGGCGCCTATTATATGACCTGCCCCAAGGTGGTGGGTGTGCGGCTGACAGGCAAATTGCAGAAGGGTGTTGCCGCCAAGGACATCATTCTGGAGGTTCTCCGCCGGCTGAGCGTGAAGGGCGGCGTGGGCAAGGTGATGGAGTACATTGGCGAAGGCGTTGCCACCCTGACGGTGCCGGAGCGGGCCACCATTGCCAACATGGGTGCCGAGCTGGGCGCCACCACCTCCGTGTTCCCCTCTGACGAAGTGACCCGTGCCTTCCTGAAGGCCCAGCAGCGGGAAAGCGACTTCACGCCCCTTTCCGCAGATGCTGACGCGACCTATGATGAAATCATCGACATCGACCTGAACGCCCTGGTGCCCCTGGTGGCCCGTCCCCACATGCCCGACAATGTGGTGACCGTGGAGGAGGCCGGCCCCTCGAAGGTGGATCAGGTGTTCATCGGCTCCTGCACCAATTCTTCCTATCAGGACATGATGCGGGTGGCGAAGATCCTGAAGGGCAAAACCGTGCACCCGGATGTGAGCCTGGTCATCGGCCCTGGTTCCAAGCAGGTATTGACCATGCTGGCCCGTAACGGCGCCCTGGCGGACATGCTGGGGGCAGGCGCGCGCATTCTGGAATCCGCCTGCGGGCCGTGCATCGGCATGGGTCAAAGCCCCAAGACCAACGCGGT
>CAYMOM010000245.1:0-1787 GCA_964391995.1 uncultured Faecalibacterium sp. | reverse complement strand
TTTTCTCGCCCTTTTACATTTTCCTTTTGCGCCAGTTTATGATTTCCCTGCCCAACGAGCTGCTGGAGGCGGGCATGATTGACGGCGCAGGCACCCTGCGCTGCTTTGTGCACATTGTGCTGCCCACGTGCAGGCCCATTCTGGGTGCGGCCATCGCCCTGTCCTTTGCGGATTGCTGGAACATGGTGGAGCAGCCGCTGATTTACCTGGCCGGGCAAACGGAGCGCCAGCCCCTTTCCGTGGTGTTCAACCAGCTATCCACCAGCAATGCCGATGTGGCCTTTGCCGGTGCAGCCCTGTACCTGCTGCCGGCGCTGCTGATTTTCCGCTATTTCCAGGAAGATATTCTGCTGGGCGTGCAGCTTAGTGAATTAAAGTAATCAGGAGGCATTCACCCATGACAGGTAAACAAAAGGCGCTGAAGGCCCTGGCCATTCTGGCGGCGGTCATCGCCCTGTGCATGTTTTTCTCCCGCACGGTGCAAACCATTACCACCCCCAAGGTGCAGCGGGTATCACCCACCAAGGGCAAGCTGGAGGAGAAAATTCCCCTGTCCGCCCAGGTTTATTTCCCCGAAACCGAGGAAATTGCGATTAATGCCGCTGCCGACCTGCACCTGACCATCACCGCCGTGAAGGTGAAGGCCGGTGCCCAGGTGAAGGCCGGGGATGTGATTTTCACCGCCGCCGCGCCGGACTACGAAACCAAGCGCAAGGAGCTGCAGGAAAACTACGACAAGAAGGTGAAGGAGCTGGCAGAGGAGCGTGCCGGCAGCGTGCGCCTGCCCACCACATCCAAGCAGAACACCGCCTACAACACCCTGATGGAAAGCTATGCAGCCTATTACGCCGCACGCTACCAGGCCTGCCTGGCTGCCCAGAGCGCCGCCTACACCCTGCCCGATGATGAAACCGCCTGGGCTGACCTGACCGATGCCCCCGAGGCTGTGCGCCAGGCCTGCGCTGCCGCCGCTGCCGCCCTGGCCCGGATGGAAGAGGACTTTCAGGCCCTGAAGAAATTCTACACCGATGGCGGGCGTGTGGGCGATAACACCTTCACCTTCATCAAAAAGCTGGATGGCCTGCGCCAGGAGATCGATGACTACGCCGCCCAGCTCATGGCCCTGGACAGCCTGCACCAGTCCCTTGTCACCATCACCGCGCCCCATGACGGCTACATTACGGACATCGCCCTGAAGCAGGGCGACAGCTACGAGGGCGCCAAGGCTGCCTACACCCTTTCCGCTGCGGACTGCCAGCCGGTGCTGCGGGCCGATGTGAGCAAGGTGACCAAAACCCTGAAGGAAGGCGCCAAGGTCACCCTGGGGGACGGCACTGCCACCCAGGTCACCAGCCTGGAAACCGCCGCCGACGGCAGCAAGTTTGCCCTGATGGAGCTGAACAAGGATGTGCTGAAGGCTTCCGGTGGCCTGACCAACATGATCAAGGAGACGGACATCAGCATCACCCTTTCCTACAAGGCTGCCAAGAACACCACCCTGATCCCCGCCAGCGCCCTGCGCCAAGACAGTGACAGCAGCTATTATGTTTATGTGGTCAGCCAGAGCTATGGCGGTGGCCTGCTGGAAAGCGGCGGCTATGTGCTGCAGAAGACCGCCGTTACCGTGCTGGAAAAGACGGACAAAATGGTTTCCATTGCAGAGGATCTCCTGTGGACGGAGATTGCCGACCGGGAAGATCGGGCGCTGAGCGATGGCCAGGCGGTGATGGACTATGTGGATTAAGCGCTGCCTGGCCCTGGGCCTGTGCCTGGTGCTGATTGGCCTG
>CAYMOM010000244.1:0-1807 GCA_964391995.1 uncultured Faecalibacterium sp. | reverse complement strand
AAGTCAATGCTTATGCGTTAAATTTCACGCATGTTTTATGTTTTTATTTGTTATACTGATTTTGTAAATTTTCGTGAGAGGAGGGATATTATGACTTTGCTAGAAGCAACAAGAAAAAGAATAGATGAACTTTGTATATCAAACAATATGAATATAAATCAATTAGCAATAGCATCTGGAATTAATCCCTCAACAATAAGGAGTATCTTCAAAGTTATTAAAAAAGCTCCCTCTTCTGATACTATTCACTATATTTGTATTGGATTTGGAATATCTATAAAAGATTTTTATGATAGTAAATTATTTGATGATTTAGATGATAATGATTAAAAGAGAATGATTAGTAAAATATATCATTTTCTTTTGTTTTCTTGATTATTTTATTGAATTTTCTCTTAATCCATAGTATAATCTATTTACTTTTCATTCAAAAATAGTTTATTTCAAAAGGAGGTTTTATTCATGAACGTTTTTTTTAATTCTTTATCTGATGGTTTGCGTGAGCTTGATTTATCACTTCATAATACAAAACTAAAAGATACTTTCGTAGACAATTTTATACATGAATTACGAGATTATTTAGTTAAATCCGATGTTATGTGTAGATTATCAAAATTACCACAAGATACATTACTTGATATTAATGAAATTGAGAAAAATCATATTCAATGTTATTTTAATCATGAAGAATATAATATTCCAAAAGAAATGATTTATAGTCAAGAATTAAAAGGTTTAGTTAATGATGGATTTATCAAGCTTCAATTACAAGATGATGGGTTATATCATGTAGTTAGAAAATCTGAATTACCTCATACTTATAGCCACTAAAAAAGAAAGCTAACCAATACTTTCTTTCAAAAAATGTTGCTTGCTTTCTTCCAGTTCCATCTAAATTATATTTTAAAGGCTCTATATTAATCTCTGTACCATCACTAGTAAGCCAAATTGTATTACTTTCATCGGTTCTATATATTTTAATATTATTGCTTTTTAATCTCTCGAGTATATCTATATCAGGAAGATTCTGCGAATTATCTCTTCCAACTGAAATTATTGCATATTTAGGTTTAACTTTTTCTAAAAATTGCCTACTTGTACTACTATTAGAACCATGATGTGCTACTTTTAATACATCTACCTCATTCCATTCAACCATTTCTTCTACTCTTGTTGTAGCATCTCCCATAAATAGATATTTAGTATTTCCATAGTCTAATTCAATTACTATTGAAGAATCATTAAGATTGTTTTTGGCATCAACACTTAAAATTTTCCAGTTAGCATTACCAATCGTGTATTGCATTTCTTTTGATGCTTTTAAATTTGTATTGATGTTTATATTATTTCTTTCAATTGCTTTTAATAATCTTTCATAAGTTTGTGTATCATTTTCTTTACTTGGCATATATAAAGTTCCTATTTTTAATTCATCTAATACTTTGTAAGCACCACCTATATGATCTTCATCACAGTGCGTAAGTATAAAATAGTCAATTTTGTCTATATTCTGTGCTTTTAAAAATTGCACAATATAATATCCATCTTGGTCATTGCCACTATCTATTAGCATATTACATCCATTTATAGTTATAAAAGTGCTATCTCCTTGTCCTACATCTAAATAAAATATATTTAATTCTTCTTGATTAATATTAAGATTTGTATATTCAGAACTATTTGTTTCTGTATGTATATTATTGTTTTGTATTAGAACTGCAATTATAATTATTACAAAAAGTACTACAAATACTAATATCTGACTTACTACTTTTTTCTTATTCAATTTATTCCCCTTCCTAGATAT
>CAYMOM010000243.1:0-1812 GCA_964391995.1 uncultured Faecalibacterium sp. | reverse complement strand
CTGCGCCTGGCTAAGGGGCACTTTGCCACCAGCCACAGCCATATCAATTATTACATCGACCTGACCATGACCAAGCATCGCCTGTCCGAGGCCAGCGAGGCTGCTGCCGCCCTGTGTGCAGGCTTCCGGGCCTCTGCGGTGGTGGACACCATCCTCTGCCTGGATGGTACCGAGGTCATCGGTTCCTGCATGGCCAACGACCTGACCCGGGCAGGCTATTCCAACATGAACGCCCACCGCACCATTTATGTGGTGACCCCCGAGCACACCTCCGGCAGCCAGCTGATTTTCCGTGACAACATCGCCCCCATGATCGTGGGCAAGCATGTGCTGGTGCTGGCAGCCTCCGTCACCACGGGATACACCGTGCAGGCGGCCCTGGACGCCATCCGCTATTACAGCGGCAAGCCTGCCGGCGTGTGCGCCATCTTCTCCTGCATGGACAGCTGCGAAGGCTTCCCCATTGTGAGCATCTTCACCAAGAAGGATCATCTGCCCGAGTACGAAAGCTGTCCCTCCACCGATTGCCCCCTGTGCAAGCAGGGTGCCAAGCTGGATGGCATGGTGAACAGCTTCGGTATTTCCACATTCAGGTAATGCTGTTTCCTAAGCCCTTGACATTTTTCGCCCGCACTGCTATCATACGCACATGTGGGTATCCTCGCATAACCACCGCATAGCATGAATGCGATAAGCCCCGCAGCGCAGTCTGCCGGGGTTTTTCTTTTCCAAAGGAGGCTGCAGCATGGCGGCTGATCGGGTTATTCTTTTCGACACGACCCTCCGGGATGGCGAACAGACCCCGGGTGTTTCCTTCCACCGGGCGGAGAAGGTGGAAATTGCCCGCGCCCTGGAGGCCATGGGCGTGGACGTGATCGAGGCAGGCTTTGCCGCCGCCTCCAAGGGGGATTTCAAGGCTATCCGCGCCATCAGCCAGGTGGTGAAGCTCTCCACGGTATGCTCCCTGGCCCGCTGCGTGGCTGAGGATATCGAGGCCGCCAGCCAGGCCCTGGAGGATGCAGCACACAAGCGCATCCATGTGTTCATCGCCACCAGCCCTATTCACATGGCTGCCAAGCTGCACATGACGCCCGATGAGGTGTACCAGTCCGCCATCCGCTGCGTTGCCCAGGCCCGGAACCTGTGCGACGATGTGGAATTTTCCTGCGAGGATGCCACCCGTACCGACAGGGATTTCCTCTGCCGCGTGGTGGAGGGCGCCATCCGTGCCGGTGCCACCACCATCAACCTGCCGGACACCGTGGGCTATGCCGCCGTGGACGAGTATGGACAGATGTTCCGTGATGTGCTGGAGCGTGTTCCCGGGGCGGACAGCGTGGTGCTTTCCGTCCACTGCCATAACGACCTGGGGCTGAGCGTTGCCACCTCCCTGGAGGGTGTCCGCTGCGGCGCCCGGCAGGTGGAGTGCACCATCAACGGCCTGGGCGAGCGGGCAGGCAATGCCCCCATGGAAGAAATCGTCATGGGGCTGCGCACCCGGCGGAACTACTACGGCTGCGATACCGGCATCAACACCAAGGGACTTTACAAGGTTTCCCGGATGATTGCCAACCTTTCCGGCATCGAACCTGCGCCCAACAAGCCGGTAGTGGGCGCCAATGCCTTCCAGCACCAGAGCGGCATCCACCAGCACGGTGTGCTGGCCAACCGTGAAACCTACGAGGTGATGAAGCCGGAAGACCTGGGCATTCCCCAGCAGAGCCTGGCCCTGGGCAAGCTGTCCGGCAGCCACGCCCTGGCGGACAGGGCGCACCAGCTGGGCTACACCCTGGAGGGAGAAGCCCTGCAGGC
>CAYMOM010000242.1:0-1815 GCA_964391995.1 uncultured Faecalibacterium sp. | reverse complement strand
AGCTGGGCGGCGTTTTGCAGGAAATAGCTGACGCCGATGGCGGTGATCAGCACCGCCAGGGAGGAGGCGGCCCGCAAGGGCTTGTAGGCCAGGCGCTCGATGACAATGCCCAGCACCGTGCAAACCGCCATGGCAACCAGAATGCCCACCACGGGCGGCAGGCCCCAGTATTGCGTGGCGCAGAAGGTGACGTAGGCGCCAACCATAATCACATCGCCATGGGCGAAGTTCAGCATTTTGGCAATGCCGTACACCATGGAATAGCCCAAGGCGATGATGGCATACACACTGCCCAGGCTGAGGCCGTTGACCAGGTGGGAAAGGAAGGAAATCATGTCCCGAACCTCCGATTTCTCTTGTAGTTGTGCCAGTGTCCATAAAGCACGATAAAGGTAATCAACAGCAATCAGCCGGAAAAATGACTGACTGCTGTTGGTTACCTTTTTCACCCGGAAACCCCGGGGAGCGGCGCAGGCTCCCCGGGGAATGAGGCATTACTTCACACCAACGTATACGCCGTTCTGGATCACCACGGCGGTGGGGGTCTTGGTCACCTCGCCCGTGGCGGCCCAGGTCATCACGCCGGTCAGGCCGTCAATTTCAATCTGCTGCATCTGCTCAATCATCATTTCGCAGGCATCAGCCGGGTCGGTGTCGGCGGTGATGCCGGCATTGGTGATGGCGGTGTGCATGGCATAGATGGCGTCATAGGCATCGGCGGCAAACTGGTTGGGCACCTCGCCATAGGCGGCCTGATACTTGGCTACAAAGCTCTTGGTCTGCTCGTCCTCCGCATCGGCAGAGAAGGGGGTCAGCAGCATGACGCCCTCAGCCAGGCTGGTGTCGAAGCCGGGCATGGTCAGGATGCCGTCCATGCCGTCCACACCGAAGAAGGTGGGCGCGTAGGAAACGGCCTTGGCCTGGTTGAGGATCATGGAGGCAGGCGTGTAGTAAATAGGCAGGAAGATCAGGTCGGCGCCGGCATCCTTGCAGGCGGCAATCTGCACGGAGAAGTCCGCGTTGTTGTCGTCGGAGAAGGTGGTGGCTGCCACCACGTTCAGGCCCAGCTCGTCAGCCTTGGCCATGAAGGTCTGGTAAATGCCCACGGAATAATCGGAAGCGTTGTTGTAGATGACGCCAATCTTGCTGCCCAGCTGATGCTCGGAAATATACTGGGCGGAAGCAGCGCCCTGAGCCGGGTCGGTAAAGCAGACCTGGTACACATTGTCGTGGCCCTCGATAATCTTGGTGGAGGAGCCGGAGGGCGTGAGCATGAATACCCGCTCCTCATAGGCATCGGCGGCAACGGCGATGCAGGGGGTGGTGGTCACGGTGCCCAGGATCATCTGGGCGCCCCAGTCCATCACGTTGTTGTAGGCGTTGATGCCGGTTTCCGCGTCGTTCACATCGTCCTGGGAGTTCAGCTCCAGCTGCACGCCGCCCAGGGCGTTCACCTCTTCGATGGCGATCAGCGCGCCGCGCTCCACAGCCAGGCCATACACGGCGGCGCCGCCGGTCTTGGGGCCGATCAGGCCAACCTTCACAGCGCCGTCTGCGGCGGCGAAGGAACAGAAGCTCATGGCCAGCACCGCGGCCAGTACAGCAGCAAACTTTTTCATGGTGATTTTCCTCCTTCAAATGGTGGAATATGCCTTCCGAAAAAAAGCATGGCTTATTATACGCCCAACCCGGCGGGAAAGACAAGCCGCCAGCCTGTACATCTTATGTTTTTTCGGCTTATTTCAGCAGGGCAATCAGCCCCAGAAGCGGCTTGGGGTCGCCCTTCACCTTCACCTTGCCGAAAAGCAGCGCCTT
>CAYMOM010000241.1:0-1848 GCA_964391995.1 uncultured Faecalibacterium sp. | reverse complement strand
ACTGCAGAAGATAATAAAAGACATTGGTGGAAATTTTGGAATAAAGATAACAAATCGTAAGTTGTTGTTGAGATTATCTTTCAGATTCATCGTCAAATTCTTTTATTCTTGTATTAACCCCATCAATAACTTTATATTCCCTTTTAGAATTTTTATAAACTTTTTTCTGTAGTTCATCTTCTAAATCAATTCCTAGTATTTCTGATAATCCTAATAAATAAATAGCCACATCTGCTAGTTCTTCGCCTAAATCATCTTTCTTTTTTCTCCAAGCCTCATAAGCTTCAGCAACCTCTCCATAGGTTAAGCAAAATTCTTTATTTATATCTGTTACATTAAATCCTTTATCAACTTTGTTCTGATATATTTCTTTTTGTAATTTTTTTAAATCTACCATTCTTATTCCTTCTTTCGATTTTAATTTTTAGTATTTATCAATTTCTGTTCCATCAAATACTGTACATTCAAGTGTATTATTTTTGGAAATTATTTTTTCTTTGTCTATAACAGAACTATTTTTATTATTTAAAAATAGTTTTATTACAATAATAGCCACAATTATCACTAAAAAAAATATCATAAATATTTTAACCATTCTCTTCATCTCTACTCTCCACTATATTATTAAAATTTTATTGTTTCTACTTTGAAACTACTAAACCATTGAGCTTCACTACAAGTAAATTTTAATATACAATATTCTGGGTCTGTAACCCCTTTTTTATAAAATCTATTATAAAAAGGCATCCAAAATTTATTTTTTGTTTCTTGATCTGTTAATACTTCCATAGTACCTTTTATCATAGCACCTTGAAAATTTCTACCTTTTTCAAAAAAGTAAATACTTGCTTTTGAATTATTGCGATATTGTCTTACTTTATTTGATGATGTATAAGTAGCAAAATAGATATCATTTCCATTTATATATCTAGGTTGTATTAATGCACGAGACCATGGATATCCTTCTTCATCTACAGATGATATAATAGATGTTCTTTGTTTTTTTATAAATTCAATGATTCCCTCTTTAGTCATTTTTCTTTCTTCCTTTTAATTCTTTCATTTTTTCTTTTCTATCAAGAACTTTTTGAACTTCACTTTCTATGTCTACAGCAGGATAATGAAGTCCACTACGAAGTGCTTGTATCATTTGATCTGTTCTATTTCTTATTTTATATTCTTTTCCATCTTTTATGAATATGTTACCTGTTTGTCCAAATATTAAATGAACATTATATTTTTCACATTGGTCATGTAATTTTTTTACCCAATCATAATGAAGAGGTCTTGATCCTAAATAATTTTCACCTCCAGCAAGGACTGTTTCAATTTCACCTGTTGCTAAGTATTTATCTAAATCAACTTCACCTATAAACGGCTTTACACTAACCCATTTATGTTTTGAAGGAACTTCTAACAAGTATGGTATTCTTTCATCTACTCTTTTTTGATTTTCAGCTGATACTGCAAATTGCACGTTATCCCAACCGTTTCCCCAATCTGATGGTAAATTATCTTTTATTCTATGTGCTCTTTTGGTTAAAAGCGAAAATGTTACATCTGGTCTTTGTCTAATATAATCCCATGCTTTATCTCTCCACTCATCTGCTTCTTCTAAAAAGAAATCACTTGTCATACAAACTCTTACAAATGTTCCTCCTGGTAATTTGTACAGACCATTTCTATCTTTTTTTATTGGGTAATCGTAGTTTGATTTATTTATAACAACTTCATTTGTATCTCTACCATATCTTTTATCTAAAAAATATGCATAACAATTTTGACATCCTTCGCTACATTTATGGCATCCATGCCATGGGTTCCATGTTAAATCATTAATATCCATAT
>CAYMOM010000240.1:0-1853 GCA_964391995.1 uncultured Faecalibacterium sp. | reverse complement strand
GCGCTGATGTACCCCGGCACCACCCTGTGCAACCTGCTGGCTGCCGCCGTGTTTGCCGCAGCTGCCTTCACCGATTATCTGGATGGGCATATTGCCCGGAAAAACGGCATTGTGACGGACTTTGGCAAGTTTATCGACCCCGTGGCCGACAAGCTGCTGAACCTGAGCGCCTTTATCATGCTGATTCACGCCGGGCTGATGCCGGCCTGGGCGGTGGTCATCATCCTGGCCCGGGAGCTGTGCGTGGATGGCCTGCGCATGGTGGCGGTGGGCCACGGGCAGGTGATTGCGGCAGGCATGCTGGGGAAAATCAAGACCGTGAGCCAGATTGCGCTGGTGCTGTTCCTGATGCTCACCCGTCTGCCTGCCTTCAGCCACTGGTTCAGCGGGCTGCTGCTCACCTGGGTGCTGATCATCACCCTGTGGAGCGGCGCGGACTATTTCATCAAAAACGGCGCCTGCCTGAAAAACATCAAGTAACCAGGGGTGCCGCCCCTGGACCCCGCTTATGGGCCGAAAGGCCCTTAAGAATCCCGGGCGGGACTGCGTGGCAGGGTTACAGCCAAGCAGGGGTCACGGTGCGCAAAGGGCGCACCGCGACGCGGGGGAGCCGCTTCACTTCCCTCCGGGAGGGAGGCTCTGGCAACACAAAAGGCTGCAAGAACATCGCTTGCAGCCTTTGCGCTTTACTTGTGCTCAATCACCGGGCAGTTCTCCACCACGGTCACGGCATCGTCCAGCCAGTTCTCGTTGAACAGCTCCACCAGGCCGGTATCGCAGGCCTTGGCCAGGGTGGGTTCAATGGGCAGCTGGGCCAGCAGGGGGATGGAGTGGGCCTTGGCCACCTCCAGGGTTTTGCCTTCGCCAAAGGGGTAGATCTTCCTGTCGCAGTCCGGGCACTTGATGTAGGACATGTTCTCCACCAGGCCTAGCACGGGAATGTTCATCATCTTAGCCATGTTCACGGCCTTCTCGACGATCATGCCCACCAGCTCCTGGGGGCTGGCAACGATGATGATGCCGTCCACCGGCAGGGACTGGAACACCGTCAGCGGCACATCGCCGGTTCCCGGAGGCATATCGACGAACATGAAGTCCACATCGCCCCAGATCACATCGCTCCAGAACTGCTTCACCGTGCCGGCAATCAGGCTGCCGCGCCAGATGACAGGGTCGGTATCGTTTTCCAGCAGCAGGTTCACGCTCATCAGGCGGATGCCGGTCTTGGTCACGGCGGGGAAGATGCCCTCATCGTAGCCCATGGCTTTTTCCGTTACGCCAAACATTTTCGGGATGGACGGGCCGGTGATGTCCGCATCCAGAACGGCAACGCTGTGGCCGTTCCGGGCGGTCAGGGTGGCCAGCAGGCCGGTGACCAGGCTTTTGCCCACGCCGCCCTTGCCGGACACAACGCCAATCACCTTTTTCACCCGGCTGCCCGCATTCTGCGGGGCCAGCAGGCTTTCGGGGGCAGCGGAGGAGCACTTGCTCTGGCAGGTAGAGCAATCGTGCGTGCATTCAGACATTTTTTTCACCTCGGACATATTTTGCCTGCACTTTTCAGTGCCTCCATAAGTTTTTCGCCGCCGAATGCATTTTTCCTGCCTGAATGGGAACAAATGCGCAGGGAAACTCGTTGTAATAAGTGTAAACGAATCCTCCACCGACACACCCCGGCACAAAAGGTGGAAATTAGCGCTTGCCATAAGGGGTGGTTTCAATGTACAATAGGAGGGTACCTATGTAGCTTCACCCATGGGAGGTTTTTGCAATATGAAGCATGAATGGAACGGAAAGCGCTTTGGCAAGGGTGCGGCCCTGGTGGGCGCTGTGGCCCTGTGCCTGACCCTGAC
>CAYMOM010000239.1:0-1860 GCA_964391995.1 uncultured Faecalibacterium sp. | reverse complement strand
CAGCAGCTTTTCCAGCAGCACCACCGCCAGGTACATCAGCACGGACAGAAGGGACAGCACCACCACCCCGACCCAGACCAGCTTCAGGTCAAAGGTGGTGCCTGCGTAAACAATCATACGCCCTAGGCCCCTGTCGGATGCTATGAATTCCCCAACGATGCTGCCGGCCATGCTCAGGGCGATGTTCACCCGCAGGCCGGAGATGATCCAAGGCATGGCGGAGGGCACCACCAGCAGGCTGAACACCTGCCGGCGCCTGGCGCCCAGGGAAAACAGCAGGGTGGTCAGCGCAGGGTCGACGGCCTTGGCGCCGCTCCAGGCGGATATGGCGGCGGTGATCACCGTCATCAGGAATGCCAGCACCACCTTAGAGGAAAAACCAATGCCGAAAAGGATTACCAGCACCGGTGCCAGGGCCAGCTTGGGCAGGGCGTTGAGCACCACCAGCCAAGGCTCCGCTACCAGGGCGGCACGGCGGCTGAACCAGAATAGCAGCCCAACCAGGGAGCCAATCACCGTGCCCAGAAAAAAGCCCAGCAGGGTGGAGGTGCTGGTGTAGGCAATGTCCCGCCACAGGTCGCCGGACTGCCATTTGGTGACGGCGGTACGCCAGATCTCGCTGGGGCTGGAAAAGAAAAAGGCATCCAGCCAGCCCAGATGGGCGCCCAGCTCCCACAGGGCGAGCAGACCCAGCAGCAGACCCCAGCGCCACAGGTTGACGCCGGCAGCGCCAATGCGCTTTTCCTCCTGCACGCCGGTGACTGCGATGGACAGTTTCTTCACGGCTCTTCCACCTCCTTGAGCAGCAGGGACATCAAGTGGGATTTCAGCTGCATCAGCTCCGGCGCGGCAAGCATATCAACCGTCCGTGGCCGGGGCAGCTCCACGGGCACCCTGGCACGCACGCGGCCCGGGCGCTCCGTTAGCACGATGATTTCATCGGACAGCAGCAGCGCCTCCTCCACATCGTGGGTTACGAAAAGAATGGTCTTTCGGGTTTCCTGCCAGATGTGGATGAGGGTCATCTGCAATTGCAGCCGGGTGATGGCGTCCAGCGCACCGAAGGGTTCGTCAAGCAAAAGCACGTCCTTGCCGGTGAGCAGGGTGCGCAGAAGCGCCGCCCGCTGGCGCATGCCGCCGGAAAGCTGGTGCGGTTTTTTCTTTTCAAAATGGGCCAGGCCGCAGCGCTCCACCAGAGGCGCGGCAGCCATGCGGGCATCCCGGCGGGAAACGCCCTGCAGGGTTTGCCCGAGGGTGATGTTGTCCTCAATGGTACGCCAGGGCAGCAGCAGATCCCTTTGCAGCATGTAGCCCACCTGCCCGGCCTGCCCGATGACGGATGCACCGCTGAGCAGCACATCGCCGCAGGTGGGCAGGAGAAGCCCGGCAATGATGTTGAACAGGGTGGATTTCCCGCAGCCACTGGGCCCCAGAATGGATACAAATGCTCCTTTGGGAATGTCAAAGGCGATATCCTGTATGGCGGTGAGCGCATTGCCCCCGGCGCCGAACTGCTTGGAAACGCCCTGAACGCTGAGAAAGGCCGCTTCAGGCATGGAGGCTTCACTTCCTTTCGCGGCAGGGTGGTTTTCCTGCCTTCAGCAACAGCCTATGCCGCCGGAAAAGAAGGGTGCAAAAAAGCAGCCTGCATGGCGCAGACTGCCTATACACTCAATCCTTCCGTTCATCGCCCCAGAAGAACAGGGCCACCGTGCCCGGGCCTGTGTGGCTGCCGATGGTGGTGCCCACATTGTTGATTTCCACATGCCCGTTCAGGTGAGGGAAGCGGGCCTCCACCAGGTCGGCTACGGCCTTGGCATCCGCATAGCAGGCGGAGTGGCACACATAGCACTTGTCCGC
>CAYMOM010000238.1:0-1862 GCA_964391995.1 uncultured Faecalibacterium sp. | reverse complement strand
AATCCGCCTGCGGGCCGTGCATCGGCATGGGTCAAAGCCCCAAGACCAACGCGGTTTCCGTCCGCACCAACAACCGCAACTTCTACGCCCGCAGCGGAACCGCCTCTGCCGGCATTTACCTGACCTCCTGCGAAACCGCCGCCGTCACCGCGCTGACAGGCGTGCTCACCGACCCCCGCTGCCTGGACATGGACCTGACCATCCCTCAGCCGGAGGTATTCGAGGTGAACGACAACCTGGTGATTCCCCCCGCCGCACCCGGCGAAGAGGACAGTGTGGAGGTTGTCCGCGGGCCCAACATTCAGCCTTTCCCCCTGGGCCACGCCCTGGAGCGCGATATTTCCGGCAAGGTGCTGCTGAAGATGGAGGACAACATCACCACCGACCACATTATGCCTTCCAACGCCAAGCTGCTGCCCTACCGCAGCAACGTGCCCTACCTGAGCGACTTCTGCCTGACTCCGGTGGATGCCGCCTTCCCTGCCCGGGCCAAAGCGGAAAAGGGCGGCATGCTGGTGGCTGGCAGCAATTATGGCCAAGGCTCCAGCCGGGAGCACGCAGCCCTGGTACCCCTGTACCTGGGCATCCGCGCGGTGGTTGCCAAGAGCTTTGCCCGCATTCACCAGGCCAACCTGATCAACAACGGCATTCTCCCCCTGACCTTCCAGAACGAAGCGGATTACGACGATATCGACCCGATGGACGTATTGGCCCTGCCGGGCATCCGTGCCGCCATCCAGACCGGACAGGAGCAGCTGACCCTGTGCAACCAGACCAAGCAGCACACCTATACCGTGCTGCTCCCCCTGACCGACCGTCAGCGGGGGATGATCCTCTCCGGCGGACTGCTGAACTTCACCCGGGAGAACGCGTGACGCGCATTCTCCGCACAAAAAAGGCTTGCCGTTTCATCGCGGCAAGCCTTTTCATCTGCGGAGGAATTACACAGCACCCTGAGCCATCATGGCATCGGCAACCTTCAGGAAGCCGGCAATGTTGGCGCCGGCCACATAGTCGCCGGGGGTGGCGTATTCGGCGGCGGCTTCGGCAACCTTGTTGAAGATGCCCACCATAATGCCCTGCAGCTTCTGGTCCACCTCTTCCACCGTCCAGCTCAGGCGCATGCTGTTCTGGGACATTTCCAGCGCGGAGCAGGCCACGCCGCCGGCATTGGCAGCCTTGCCGGGGGCAAAGAGCACGCCGGCCTTCTGGAAGGCCTGGGTGGCGCCGATGGTGGAGGGCATGTTGGCACCCTCGCCCACGGCGATAACGCCATTGGCAATCAGCGTCTTGGCGGAGTCCTCATTCAGCTCGTTCTGGGTGGCGCAAGGCAGCGCCAGCTGGCAGGGAATGGTCCAGATGCCGGAGCAGCCCTCGGTATAGGTAGCGCCGTCCACCCGCTGGACATATTCCTTGATGCGCTTGCGCTCCACTTCCTTAATCTGCTTGATCACGTCCAGGTTCACGCCGTTGGGGTCGTGGATGTAGCCGTTGGAGTCGCTCATGGCAACAACCTTGGCACCCATTTCGGTGATCTTTTCGGCGGCGTAGGTGGCCACATTGCCGGAGCCGGACACCACCACGGTCTTGCCGGTCACATCCTGGCCATTGGCCTGGAGCATGGCCCGGGTCAGGTAGCACAGGCCGTAGCCGGTGGCCTGCTTGCGGCCCAGGGAGCCGCCCCAGGTCAGTCCCTTGCCGGTCAGCACGCCCTCATACAGGCCGGTGATGCGCTTGTACTGTCCGTAGAAATAGCCGATCTCCCGGGTGCCCACGCCAATATCGCCGGCGGGCACGTCCTCATCGGCGCCGATGTACTTGTACAGCTCGGTCATAAAGCTCTGGCAGAAGCGCATGATTTC
>CAYMOM010000237.1:0-1875 GCA_964391995.1 uncultured Faecalibacterium sp. | reverse complement strand
GGCGCTTCATCACCAGCATAACGGGGTCGCCCTTTTTCAGGCCCAGGGAGCGGAAGAAATTCGCCGCCTGGTTGCTCTTTTCGCTCATATCCCGGAAGGTGAAGCGGCGCTCCTCTCCTGCCACGTTGGTCCAGATCATGGCAGGCTTGTCCGGGGTCAGGCGGGCGTATTCGTCCACAATGTCGTAGGCGAAGTTGAACCTTTCGGGGATGTTCAGGGTGTAGTTCTTTTCAAAATCCTCCTGGGAGGAAAAATCGGTGCGAATATAACGGGTGGCAAGCATGGCTGCTCCTTCTTCCTTCTGCTTAGTCCGGTATCACCATGGCCAGAAAGCTCACCGCCTCGTCCCCGGCGCTGGTCATGGCGTGGGGTGCGTGGGAATTGTAATAGATGCTGTCACCGGGGCGGAGAATGACCTCGTGCCCGGCTACCACCATTTTCATGGTGCCGGAGAGAATGTAGTCGAACTCCTGGCCCTCGTGGGCGTTGGGCTCCAGCTTTTCGTTGGTGCCGGCAGGGATGGTGACATATAAAGGCTCAATCTTGCGGTGAACGAAATTATAGCCAAGGTTTTTGTAAATGTATTGGTCGCGGCGGTTGATGTCCACACCCTTGCCCGCCCGGGTAACGGAATAAAGGTTCAGGCGGGGTGCCTCGCCGGTAAGCAGCTCGGTCATATCCACATGAAAGATTTCGTTCAGCTTCAAAAGAAAGCTGATGGGGATATCCGTTTCGCCGCTTTCATAGCGGGTATACTCCTCCTGGGACACACCGCACAGCTCTGCCATCTGGGCGACGGTGCAGTCCGAGATCTCGCGGAGATCAGTAATACGCATGGCAATCTGCCTTACCTGTTCGGACACAATGGATACCTCCTTCAGGCTGTTGATTCTTTCATATTACCATAGGCAAACGGGGGTTGCAACGCCACGCCTGCATTTTTGCTGTACTGGATCCCGTTTGACAAAAGGGGTGAAGTGTGGTAGCATTCCATCCATCATTGCAGTTGGAAAGGATTTGTTATCATTGTTACCGCGGCTGAAACTGAAGAACTGCTGTCTGACCCTGCTGGGGGCGGCGATCATGGCCTTTGGCATGAGCAACATCCATGCCTTTTCCGGTGTGACCGAGGGCGGCGTGCTGGGCGCCATGCTGCTGATTGACCACTGGCTGCACCTGTCCCCGGCGGTGACGAGCCTGGTGCTGAACGGCGCCTGCTATCTGCTGGGCTTTCGCACCATGGGCAAGGAGTTTATTGTTTATTCCCTGCTGGCAGGCGGCGGCTTTTCCGTTTTCTATGCCCTGTGCGAGCCCTTTGCCCCTGTGTGGCCGGCGCTGGTGGCATCGCCCCTGGCCAGCGCGCTGGTGGGCGCGTGTTTCATTGGCGTGGGCGCGGGCCTGGCTGTGCGGGCGGGTGGCGCACCCTCCGGGGATGATGCGCTGGCCATGAGCCTGAGCCGCATCCTGAAGTGGGACATCCAATGGGTGTACCTGATCTCCGATTTTGTGGTGCTGGCCCTGTCCCTGACCTACATCCCGCCGCTGAAGCTGGCGTATTCTCTTCTCACGGTGCTCCTTTCCGGGCAAATCATCGGCTGGGTGCAGAAAATCCCCGAAAAGAAATAACAAAAAACGGCAGTCGCTATCTTCGGCGGCTGCCGCAGACTATCAAAAAACCTCCGGGAGGTGTCGGAGGGCCCGCAGGCCCTCTGACTTCATTCGTATCGCGGGGCTTTGCCGCGCGGGCGGGGCGTTTCCGGCTCCGCCGGAAACTTTCCTTACGCGGAGGAACGGCCGTCAGGACTGCCTGCAGGCCTGACAGTGACGGAGCGCAAATCCTCGAAAACGTGGCTTTGCCACTTTTTCGACACCCTG
>CAYMOM010000236.1:1542-1877 GCA_964391995.1 uncultured Faecalibacterium sp. | reverse complement strand
TTCCAGATAGCCCTTTTTCATCAGCGCCGAAAGATGCGCCGCCACCATGGACTTGGATACGTCCAATACCTCCGAAATCATCAGCGGCGTATGCGGCCCCGGCAGCTGGGTAACAATATTCAGAACGCCCATTTCACTGGGGCGAATCGGCAGATCCTTTTTCAGCGCCATATAGTCCCGACAGAATTTGGAGAGTTCCGCATTTGCTTTGATCCATTTCTTCATATGCAACCCGCAATTCATTCATGTTGATTAACGAATATCATACGAAAGGAAACGCCGTTTGTCAACCTGTGTCATGCTTGCGGAAGGGAACCGCTGTAGCGTTACAATAG
>CAYMOM010000236.1:0-1532 GCA_964391995.1 uncultured Faecalibacterium sp. | reverse complement strand
CACCTCCTCTTGGACTTATGGCGTTGCGTCCCTGCGCAACGCAAGGATGTGCCATCAGATATATTACCAAAAACGCATTGAAAAAGCAAGCGTTTTCTGAATTTTTTTCAGTTTTGTTGTGTAGCGTTACAATAGATGTGAGACCGGAGGGAAAAGAAAAAGGCGAAAGAGTCTGTTAGAATAGAGCAACCACACACCAAACTAACAAAGGACTCAAACGCCATGAAGAGTATAACACAGAACAAGCGGTATCTGCCACACGAAATGAGCACAAAAATCAACTCAGTGAAGCTGTATCGACAGACAGGGGATATCGGATTTGTGGTAAGACGGTATCATATCTCAAAA
The DNA here is from genome assembly GCA_964391995.1 of uncultured Faecalibacterium sp. GTDB lineage: Bacteria > Bacillota > Clostridia > Christensenellales > Aristaeellaceae > UBA11524. The sequence goes on along the minus strand of CAYMOM010000236.1, from coordinate 1,184 downwards.
GCGTCGCTCATGAGATGGAACAAGCAGTATGACGGCACGCGCGAATCGCTGTTGCCCAAATCACATCGACCACACAGCCAGCATCCAAATGCGCACACGGAAGAAGAGCTGAACTGGATCCGGAATTACCACAGGCGCAATCCCAATATCAGTGTGTGTGAAATGTACGGAAAACTTCTGCAGGAAAAGGCATACAGCCGCCATCCAGGCTCGTTGTACCGGGTGTTTGTACGGCTGGGATATCGCAAGAAAGTGGAATCAACAAAGAAAAAATCCAAGCACCTTGGACACTATGAAACCCCAACAGAGCTGGGTGTCAAATGGCAGCTGGATGTGAAGTATGTACCACAAGCCTGTTATGTGGGGCAAGACGGAGAAACGTTTTTCCAGTATACAATGCTGGAAGAAGCCAGCCGTGAGAGGTTCATCTATGCCTACAAGGAGCAAAGCGGTTACTCAACGGTGGACTTTGTGAAGCGAGCCATCCTCTACTTTGGCTACGCGCCCCGAACCATTCAAACGGATAACGGAACCGAATTTTGCAACAGTCAAAACACGAAACGCATTCACATTTTTGATTCCTTCTGTGCTGAAAACCATATTTTTCATAAACAGATTCGACCCAAAACACCTTGGCATAATGGCAAAGTAGAGCGCAGCCATCGCAGCGATCAGGAACGCTTCTACAATCATCTGTCCTTCTATTCTTACGAGGACTTGCAGCATCAGATGAAAAACTATTTGTACCGCTCTAATCGTATCCCAATGTCGGTACTCGATTGGAAATCACCCGTTCAACGGCATAAAGAGCTACTCCCGGCTCTGCTCGAATCGTTGTTTGGGTGAAGGGAAGGGGTTAACCCCTTCCCTTCACCCAAACAATTGACTCTTTCATTTCTTGGTCTCACATCATTGACTAATGAACAGAAATTCATGAACTTGTACGCGGGAGTGTACGGGTGTCAAACATAGGTAACACGACGAGCCAAGGAGGAGGTCAAGGGAAGGGTGGAGATTTGCGGAGCAAATACGACCCGACCTTGACCATGAGCAGCAAAAGAAAATGAGATACGGTCAGTCGGGACAGAATGTTCCGACTGACGCTAACCGTTAGATGATGCCTCGGTATAATTCAAGCACCTGATTGGGGGATTTCATGTTCAGACAGGTCATGATTATATTGT
>CAYMOM010000235.1:0-1879 GCA_964391995.1 uncultured Faecalibacterium sp. | reverse complement strand
ATCCGATGCTTTACACCAAGGAAGTTGAAGAAATGGTATGCGTCGCGAAGGGCCCCAACCACGGCCCCGCGCCCATCCCGGAAGAAGGCAAGTGGATCCAGGCCAAGGAAATCAAGGACATTTCCGGCCTGACCCACGGTATTGGCTGGTGCGCCCCTCAGCAGGGCACCTGCAAACTGACCCTAAACGTGAAGGAAGGCATCATCCAGGAAGCGCTGGTCGAAACCATCGGCTGCTCCGGCATGACCCACTCCGCCGCCATGGCCAGTGAAATTCTCCCCGGCAAGACCATCCTGGAAGCCCTGAACACCGACCTGGTTTGCGATGCCATCAACACCGCCATGCGGGAACTGTTCCTGCAGATTGTGTACGGCCGCACCCAGTCCGCCTTCTCTGACGACGGTCTGCGCATTGGCGCCGGCCTGGAAGACCTGGGCAAGGGCCTGCGCAGCCAGGTTGGCACCATGTACGGCACCCTGGAAAAGGGCCCCCGTTACCTGGAAATGGCCGAAGGCTATGTGCTGAAGGTTGCCCTGGACAAGGACAACCAGATCTGCGGCTATCAGTTCCTGTCCCTGGGCAAGATGATGGACGCCATCAAGAAGGGCATGTCCCCCAACGAAGCCTACGAGAAGAACATCGGCACCTACGGTCGCTTCAAGGCCGAAGATGGCGCCGTTGCCTGGATCGACCCCCGCAAGCAGTAATTAAAGGAGGTATGTGATAATGGCTCTGTTTGAAAACTATGAAGGCCGCATGCCTCAGCTGCAGCCTGTTCTGGAAAAGTACGGCTTCTCCTCCTGGGAAGACCTGAAGGCTTACAACAATGCCAAGGGTGTGGATGGCTACGGCATCACCGAGGGCATCCAGCCCATCTGCTTCGAGAATGCCAAGTGGGCCTACGAGCTGGGTGCCGGCATTGCCCTGAAGAAGGGTGTGAAGACTGCTAAGGAAGCCGCCGTGTGCATCGGCGAGGCCCTGCAGGCCTTCTGCATCCCCGGCTCCGTTGCCGACCAGCGCCAGGTGGGCCTGGGCCACGGCAACCTGGGCGCCATGCTGCTGGACGAAAAGACCGAGTGCTTCGCCTTCCTGGCCGGCCACGAGTCCTTCGCCGCTGCTGAAGGCGCCATCGGCATTGCCCGCAACGCCAACAAGGTTCGCAAGAACCCCCTGCGCGTGATCCTGAACGGCCTGGGCAAGGACGCCGCCATGATCATCTCCCGCATCAACGGCTTCACCTATGTGCAGACCAAGTATGACTACCTGTCTGCCGACGTGAAGGAAGACCATGCCCTGACCGTTGTCAGCAAGACCGCCTATTCCGATGGCGAGCGCGCGCTGGTCAACTGCTATGGCGCCGACGATGTGCGCGAGGGCGTTGCCATCATGTGGCACGAGGGCGTGGGTGTTTCCATCACCGGCAACTCCACCAACCCCACCCGCTTCCAGCACCCCGTGGCTGGCACCTATAAGAAGGAAATGATCGAGGCCGGCAAGAAGTACTTCTCCGTGGCCTCCGGCGGCGGCACCGGCCGTACCCTGCACCCCGACAACATGGCTGCCGGCCCTGCCTCCTACGGCATGACCGACACCCTGGGCCGTATGCACTCCGATGCTCAGTTCGCCGGCTCCTCTTCCGTGCCTGCTCACGTGGAGATGATGGGCCTCATCGGCATGGGCAACAACCCCATGGTTGGCGCCACCGTGGCTGTGGCTGTGGCTGTGGAGAACGCCCAGAAGTAATTCCATCGCAAACGAAAAGCATCCGCATCAGTTTGGTGCGGATGCTGCGCGTCAAAAAAGTGGCTGCGGCCACTTTTTTGAGTTTTGCGCTCCGTCACTGTCAAAGCTGCAAGCAGCTTTGACGGCCGTTCCTCCG
>CAYMOM010000234.1:0-1917 GCA_964391995.1 uncultured Faecalibacterium sp. | reverse complement strand
GGCGGCTCGCCAATGAAGCCTGCCACGAACATGTTTGCCGGGTGGAAGTAAACCTCCTTGGGGGTGCCCACCTGCTGCACATAGCCGTTCTTCATCACCACAATGCGGTCAGCCATGGTCATGGCCTCGGTCTGGTCGTGGGTGACGTAGATGGTGGTGGCGCCGGTTTCCCGGTGAATCTGGGTGATTTCGGAGCGCATGGTCACGCGCTGCTTGGCATCCAGGTTGGAAAGGGGTTCGTCCATCAGGAAGATGCCAACCTTGCGGATAATGGAGCGGCCCACAGCCACGCGCTGGCGCTGTCCGCCGGAAAGGGCCCGGGGCATGCGGTCCAGGTATTCCGTCAGGCCGAGAATTTTGGCGGTTTTCTGTACCCGCTCCTCAATCACGTCCTCGTCCACGCCCTGCAGGTTCAGGCCGAAGGCCAGATTGTCATACACGGTCATGTTGGGATAAAGCGCATAGCTCTGGAACACCATGGCAATCTCCCGCTCACGGGGGCCCCACTGGTTAGCCAGCTGGCCATCGATGAGGAATTCGCCCTTGCTGATGTCCTCCAGGCCGGCGATCATCCGCAGGGTGGTGGATTTGCCGCAGCCGGACGGCCCAACAAACACGATGAACTCGCCCCGCTCGGCCTCCAGGTTGAAGTCGTGCACGGCATGGAAGCCGTTGGGGTAGATCTTGTTGATGTTCTTCAGCGTAAGGTACGGCATAGCGCTTACTCCTTTACTCGGCAATATCTGCCATGGGATAGACAAAACCGACTTGTTTTGGTACAATATCCATCAAGGAAACCTTCCTTGAGGTGACGGAATGAACGATATTGTTTTCGCCGGAAAGCATATGCTGACGTACAATGTCAGCCGGCACAAGCACAAGACCTGGGAGCTGATCTACTGCACGGGGGATTCCGGCAAGCTGATCTTTGCCGACAGGGAGCTTCCCTATGCCCAGGGGGACATTGTGGTGATTCCCCCGGACATGCCCCACGAGAATGTGAGCAGCGCAGGCTTTACCAACATTCACCTGAATGTGGAAAATGCCACCCTGGCCTTCCGCCAGCCCGCCGTGGTGCGGGACGACGGCAACCACTCGCTTCTGCACCTGTTTGAGGATGCCCACTACCTTTTCTGCGGCGACCCGGAGCGCCGGGCTGCGCTGCTTTCCTCCTATGGGAACCTGATTGTCCGCCACATCAGCCTGAACCGGGCCGCCCGGCCCAGAAACCGCATTGTGGAGGAGATTGAGCAGAGCATTGTGCAGAACTACGCCAACCCCAATTACGAACTGGACGAGGTGCTGGCTGCCATGCCCTACTGCTACGATTACCTGTGCAGGCTTTTCCGCCAGGAGGTGCGCACAACACCCCACAAGTTCCTGGTCAACCTGCGGCTGCAGGTGGCGGCGGACATGCTGCTTTCCGGCTATGCGGAGGGCGGCATTGCGGAGATTGCCCACACCTGCGGCTTCCGCGATCCGCTGTACTTCTCCCGCCTGTTCAAGAAGCGGTACCAGGTATCCCCCAGCGCATACAGCCGGCAAAGGGCGCTGCCTGCGGCAGAGGATTCCGACAGCCAGAAGATCATCCTGCCTGAATAAGCCGCAGCACCTCTGTATAGGCCAGCACCAGGGGTGCCACGCCCTTGGCATCGTTGGAAACCACCGGCTCGGAAATGTAATACTGGTAGGTGCCGTCCCGGCGGCGGTCGCTTTCCGGCCCCAGGCCTGCCACCAGGCAAATGCCCCCCAGGTTCATGCCATTCTCCTGGAAAGTCAAATACCTGCTCACAATGCCGTCGAAGGTTTTCTTGCCTTGGGCGGCATATGCTTTGGGCAGAATGCCCAGGCGGGCGCCCTTCAGCATGGCGTAGGCCAGCATGCTGCTGCCGCTGGTTTCCAGGTAATTGCCTTCCC
>CAYMOM010000233.1:0-1931 GCA_964391995.1 uncultured Faecalibacterium sp. | reverse complement strand
GCCTTGCCATAGCCGGTCACGGCCTGCTTGATCTGCATGGGTGTATACTCATACAAATTCTCTGTATACTCCGCGGCGGAAATAATGGCTGCGCCCCGGGCGGCGCCTACCATCAGCGCGGTGGTGACGTTGCGGGCAAAGAATAATTCTTCAAAGGCCACATCGTCGGGCTGATAGATGTTCACCAGGTTGCGGACGCCCAGCTGCAGTGTGCGCAGGCGGTGCTGCATGGGCACGCCGGCCTTGGTTTCCACACAGCCGTAATCAATCAGCCGCATGCGCCCGCCCTGGGCCTCCACCACACCCCAGCCCATCAGCGCATAGCCGGGGTCAATGCCGAGTACGATCGTTTTTGTTCACTCCAATCTGCCCTGGAAAAAGAGCATGCAATCAATTTATTATACTGTTCTTTAGGAAAAACGTCAATTTCGATCGGGAAAATGTTTTTGCGAAAAGGTATTGCATTTTTATTCAAAAGGGTGTATACTCCATAACGTTGACGAAAACGCCGACAAATATGGATGAAAAGATGCAAGGAGAAAAAGAATCATGGCAAAGATGCGTGTGCTGCTGGCCTATTCCGGCGGACTGGATACCTCCATTATCGTACCGTGGCTGAAGGAAAACTACGACTGCGACGTGGTGTGCGTTGCGGGCGATGTGGGCCAGGGCGAGGAGCTGGAACCGCTGCACGAAAAGGCCAAGATGTGCGGCGCTGAAAAGCTGTATATTGAAGACCTGCGGAAGGAATTTGTGGAGGATTTCATCTGGCCCACGCTGAAGGCCGGCGCCGTGTACGAGCAGAAGTACCTGCTGGGCACCTCCTTCGCCCGTCCGCTGATTGCCAAGCGCCTGGTGGAGATTGCCCACAAGGAAAACTGCACCGCCATCTGCCACGGCTGCACCGGCAAGGGCAACGACCAGGTGCGGTTCGAGCTGACCATCAAGGCCTTCGACCCCCATATGAAGATCATCGCCCCCTGGCGCACCTGGGAACTGAAGACCCGTGAAGAGGAGATCGAATACGCCGAGGCCCGGAACATTCCCGTGCCGGTGAAGAAGGATCGTCCCTACTCCATGGACAGGAACATCTGGCACATCAGCCACGAGGGTGCCGACCTGGAAGACCCCTGGAACGAGCCGCCGGAAGACCTGCTGCTGACCATGGTCACCCCCGACAAGGCTCCCGACAAGCCCGAGTATGTGACCATCGACTTTGAAAAGGGCGAGCCTGTGGCCATCAACGGCGAAAAGCTGGGGGCCATTGACCTGCTGACCAAGTGCAACGAGATTGCCGGGCGCAACGGCGTTGGCTGCGCCGACCTGGTGGAAAACCGCCTGGTGGGCATGAAGAGCCGCGGCGTGTACGAAACCCCCGGCGGCACCATGCTGTATGCTGCCCACCAGCTGCTGGAAACCATCACCCTGGACAGGCAGACCAGCCACTACAAGGATCAGGTAGCCATCAAGTTTGCCGAGCTGGTGTACGACGGCATGTGGTATACCCCCCTGCGGGAAGCCCTGAGCGCCTTTGTGGACAGCACCCAGCAGGCCGTGAACGGCACCGTGCGGCTGAAGCTGTACAAGGGCAACTGCATCCCCGCCGGCGTGAAGAGCCCCAACAGCCTGTACCTGGAGGAGATTGCCACCTTCGGCGACAGCGGCGAGATGTACTCCCACAAGGACAGCGAAGGCTTCATCAACCTGCTGGGCCTGCCCATGAAGGTCAAAGCCCTGGTGGACGAAAAGACCAAGTAACCCGAGGACGTCAAATGGCACTGCCCTCTGAACTCCCGGTCAAGGGCGCTGCCCTTGACAATCCTGCTTAAGGGATTTCATCCCTTAAGAATCCCCCTTTCCGTATTGGAAGGGGGATTCAGCCCGCCCACAAAGCCCTGATTCCCACCAGAATCAGGGGTTTGTGCGCACAA
>CAYMOM010000232.1:0-1970 GCA_964391995.1 uncultured Faecalibacterium sp. | reverse complement strand
TGAACTTCACATCGGTGTACACATCGCGCACTTCCTGGATGGCAGCGCCGAACAGGTAGCCGGGCAGCACGATGACGTTGTAGCCGTCGTTGATGGCCATTTCGATGGCGGCCACACGGTCGGGATCGGTGTCATTGCTGGGCTTGTAGTAGTTGAAGTCGATGCTGTTGGCTTCGCAGAAAGCCTTGCAGGCTTCATAGGTGGTCTGGTTGAAGGACTGGTCGGTGATGTCGCCAGAGTCGGTCACCATGGCAACGCGCATGGCGGCTTCATCAGCGGCGGCAAAGGACATCATGCCCAGGGCCATCACCACAGCCAGCAGCAGAGAAACAAGCTTCTTCATGTGATTTTCCTCCTTGTTATTTAGCACTCATGTGCTTTCGTGACCATTATAGCAGACTTTTCTCCATTTTGAAAGGGGGAACGCCGCTTTTTTCTATCAACCTTCAAAAAACATTCATCCTTCGCCGCCCAGCTTGGAAAAACCCTCGCCCAGCGCCTCGTGGGCATCGGTGACGAACATGAAGGCCTTCTCGTCCTCCTCGCGAACGATGTCCTTCAGCCGGGCCACCTCCTGCGGGCTGGTAACGCACAGCACCACCGGGCGCTCCTGGCCGGAATAGGCGCCCCGGGCGGTTAGCTGGGTGACGCCCCTGTCCATATCGTGAAGGATATGTTCCGTCACACCCTCCCACCTGTCGGTGATGATAAAGCAGGCCTTGTTGGTGGAAAAGCCTGCCAGCACCATGTCAATCACCTTGGAGGAGGCAAAGATGCTGATCAGCGCATACAGTCCCTCGGAGGTGCCCATCACCACGCCAGCCAGGATCACCACCAGGCAGTCGATCATCAGCAGAAACGCGCCCACGGTGATGAAGGGCAGCTTGCTGTGCACCATGCGGGCAATCATGTCCGTGCCGCCGGTGGTGGCGCCGCCCCGGAGGATCAGCCCCAGGCCTGCGCCCAGCAGCACACCGCCATACAGGGTGCCCAGCAGTGGGTCGCTGGTCATGGGCGGCAGCTGCACGGCATCAATGGTGATGGAAAACAGCACCGTGGCCACCAGGCTGCGGAAGGCAAACACCCGGCCCATGGCCTTGTAGCCAATGAGGAACAGGGGGATGTTCATCAGCAGGCTGGTCATGCCAACAGGCCAGCCAAACAAATAGTTCAGGATCATCGCCAGGCCGCTGAGACCGCCGGGTGCAATGCTGTTGGGCACCAGAAACAGCGGATAAGCCACGCCGCCCAGGATGCAGCCCAGCACAATCTGCACATAAGCAATCACAGCATCGTAATGGCGCATTTTGCCGCGAAGTTTGTCCTGCAGGGTCATACCGTACCTCCTTCTATGTAGGGCGGCAAAGAAACTTCCCGCCCATCAGCCCGTGCCCAGGGAAAGGGACAGGGCCTTGTCAATCCGGGCCATGGCCTGGCCTGTCAGACGGCCCAGGTAGCCCATCAGCCGCGATTTCTCCAGCGTCCGCAGCTGCTCCAGCAGCACCACGGAATCCCGGGCCAGGCCGCTTTCCTCCGCAGTGACCCGCACATGCACCGGCAGGCCGGCCTTTTTGCCGCTGCTGGTCATGGCGGCTACAATCACCGTGGTGGAATGCCTGTTGCCTATATCATTCTGGACAATCACCACCGGGCGTATGCCTCCCTGCTCGGAGCCAACCACCGGGTTCAGGTTTGCCCAATAAATTTCGCCACGCTTCATCATGTCACACTCCGTCCTGGAAGTCAACCCTTGCGGGATTTTTTATGCACATCTGCATAAATCCTTCCCCCATCATAGTATGCAAGCTGAAGGGCCGCTGCCGCAGCGAAAAAGAAAAGGCCTCCCGCAGGGGAAGCCGCAGACTGTCAAAAAACCTTCGGGAGGTGTCGGAGGGCCCGCAGGCCCTCTGACTTCATTCGTATCGCGGGGCTTTGCCGCGCGGGCGGGGCGTTTCCGGCTCCGCCGGAAA
>CAYMOM010000231.1:0-2009 GCA_964391995.1 uncultured Faecalibacterium sp. | reverse complement strand
TGTTCTTCGCCGGGCAGATCAACGGCACCAGCGGCTATGAGGAAGCCGCCTGCCAGGGTCTGCTGGCAGGCATGAACGCCGCCCTGATGCTCCAGGGCAAGCAGCCGCTGATCCTCACCAGGGACATGGCGTACATGGGCGTTCTGACCGACGACCTGACCACCAAAGGCACCGATGAACCCTACCGGATGATGACCTCCCGGGCGGAACACCGGCTGCACCTGCGCCAGGACAATGCCGACCTGCGCCTGACCCACCTGGGCTACGCCGCCGGCCTGGTGACGGAGGAGCGCATGGAGCGCACCCGCCGCAAGCAGCAGGACACCGCCGCCTTGGTGGAGGAACTGAAGCAGCTGCGCTACACCCCCGGTGACACCCGCGCCGCCTGGCTCGCCGCCCACGGCCAGCCCGCTGCCGAGGGTACGCTTTCCGCTGAAGAGCTGCTGCGCCGGCCGGACATCACCCTGAATCACCTGGCGGAAATGACCCCGGAGCTTCTCACCCGCCCCGCCGCCGCCCGGGAGCAGGCGCAGATTGCCATCAAGTACGCCGGCTACCTGGACAAGCAGGCCGCGCTGATCCGCCGTGCCCGTGCCATGGAGGATATGCTCCTGCCGGAGGACACGGACTATGCTGCCATCACCGGCCTGCGCCTGGAGGCCCGGCAGAAGCTGAACCGGCAAAAACCCCGTTCCCTGGCTGCCGCCAGCCGCATCCCCGGCGTATCCCCTGCGGATGTGGCGGTGCTGATGGTCTGGCTGGAGAAACGCCGCCTTGCCCCGGAGGCGTAAATGTGATACACTGAAAAACATCCGATATGATATGATTTCCAGGAGGAATGATCCATGAGCGAAACCAAGAAAAAGGGCCTGTTTGCCCGCCTGCGGGAAGGCCTGAGCAAGACCCGCGGCAACCTGACCGAAAAGGTCGATGTGCTGGTGAAGGAAACCCGCAAAATTGACGAGGACTTCTATGAGGAATTGGAGGACATCCTCATCCTGGCTGATTGCGGCGTGAAGGCCACCACCGCCATCATGGATGAGCTGCGCACCCGGGTGAAGGCCGGGAAAATCACCGATGCCGCCCAGGCCAAGGACCTGCTGAAGCAGATTATGGTAGAGCAGATGGACATCCCCCGACCGCCGCTGAAGTGGCCCATGGTGATGCTGGTGGTGGGTGTGAACGGCGTGGGCAAAACCACCACCATTGGCAAGCTGGCCCTGCGCTTCCAGTCCATTGGGCGCAAGGTGATGCTTGCCGCCGGCGATACCTTCCGCGCTGCCGCAGCCGAACAGCTGTCCATCTGGGCGGAGCGTGCCCGGGTGCCCATCGTCAAGCATGACGAGGGCGCCGACCCCGCCGCCGTGGTGTTTGACGCCGTAAAATCCGCCAAGGCCCAGGACGCCGACCTGCTGATTGTGGACACCGCCGGCCGCCTGCACAACAAGAAGAACCTGATGGACGAGCTGAACAAAATGCGCCGGGTCATCGACCGGGAATACCCGGAGGCAGACGTGCGCTGCATCCTGGTGCTGGACGCCACCACCGGGCAGAACGGCCTGGCCCAGGCCCGGGCCTTTAAGGAAGTGTGCGAGATCGGCGGCATCATCCTCACCAAGCTGGACGGCACCGCCAAGGGCGGCATCGCCCTGTCCATCCGCCAGGAGCTGGAAGTGCCCGTGTGGTACATCGGCGTGGGCGAGGGCATTGACGACCTGCAGCCCTTTGTCGCCAAGGATTTCATCGACGCGCTGTTCTGAGCAAGGGACGGGGGCAGAGGCTCTGCCTCTGCACTCCGCTTAAGGGATTTCATCCCTTAAGAATCCCTTTCGGCGGGTGTGTTTCGTGCGCCGTACCAGCAGGGGTCACGGCGCATAACGGATGCGCCGCGACGCGGGGGAGGGACGATGCGTGGCGGGCGAACACAGTTCACCACTACACCATGCCCTGTCAAGGCCATGCACCAGCCCACAAACCTGTGCACAAAGCGCGAGCCACATGCCGCGCGC
>CAYMOM010000230.1:0-2022 GCA_964391995.1 uncultured Faecalibacterium sp. | reverse complement strand
TTGCACAAAAAATCTCGCCAGACGTTGCGCTGGCGAGGGTTTGTGGGTGGGCTAAAGTGGCAAAGCCACTTTTTCGAGGATTTGCGCTCCGTCACTGTTAAAGCTGCAAGCAGCTTTGACGGCCGTTCCTCCGCGTAAGGAAAGTTTCCGGCAAAGCCGGAAACGCCCCGCCCGCGCGGCAAAGCCCCGCGATACGAATGAAGTCAGAGGGCCTGCGGGCCCTCCGACACCTCCTAAAGGTTTTTTGACAAGCTGCAAAGGCTCGTCTCCGGAAATGGAGGCGAGCCTTTTGAAGTACCATGGAATGCTGAGGTGTGCAGCGCTTACGGGAGAATCAGCTTCTCGGGGTCGTTCAGGGTGTCGGTCAGGTTTTGCAGGATGTCCTCCTTGGTCATGCTCTCGCCCCAGTGCCCGTCAATGGCGAAGGTGAAATCCAGGGCGGCAAGGCTGCGGCGCAGCTGCTCAAGCCTGGCCCGGTGGATGCAGGGCGGCTGGTGGTGCAGGTCATCACAGGTGATGTCACCCAGAAACGCCACCTTTTCCTCGGGAATGAACACAATGGAGCAATCGTCCGCATGGCTGTTGTCCAGGTGCATCAGCTCTGCGTGCACGCCGCCCAGGTCGAGGGTCAGGCGGCTTTCGTAGGTTACATCAGCCGTCACCACGCGGATGACGCTCAGATCGGGGTATTCCTTCAAAATGCACTCGTGGCAGAACAGAATGTCCTCATGGGTGCGCAGACGCTCCTCCATGGCGGGCAGCGTCCAAGCCCAGTGGCTCATGCGCTGCAAATGCTCCTGGGTGCGGCGGTTGGCCAGGGTGGGAACGCCGGCAGCGCACATGGCATAGGTATGATCCCAGTGAGAATGGGTGATGGCAATGGCACCGGGCGTAGGCAGGCCGGCGGCGTCAGCTTCCGCCAGGAAAAGCCGGTGGTGGGCCGGGCTGTTGCCGGCATCGATCATCAGGGCGCAGCGGTCGCCGCGCACATACCCCAGGCACGGGCGGTCCGCTGCGGGGTCGTTGGGCATATAGTAGCAGCGGTGGGTGACTTGGTTCAGCATGGGAACGCCTCCTTCACAGTGAAAACAGTATAGGAGAAAATGCGGCGAAAAGTCAAGTTTCGCGGTGTTTTGTGGTTGAAAAAATGAAGGAAAACAGGTATAATGGTTACGATTTGGTAGGAGGTGCGTTATGTTTACCGGTTTTCCGGAGGAGACGCTGCAGTTTTTCATCGATTTACGCTTCAACAACAACAAAATGTATTTCCAGGAGAACCGCGCCCGCTACGAACAATGGGTGAAGGCTCCCTTTGCTGCATTTGTGGAGGAACTGGCACCCAGGCTGCTGACCATTGACCCTCAGATGGAGGTGCGGCCCTACAAGTGCGTGGCCCGCATTTACCGGGATACACGCTTCTCCAGGGACAAAAGTCCCTACCGCGACCATTTATGGGTGTGCTTCCGCCACGCGGCGGAGCCCCGGGAAGGCAGCGTAAACTTCTTTTTCGAGCTGACGCCGCGGGATGTCAGCTGGGGGTTTGGCACCTGGGGAGAGAACAAGCCCATGAACGAAGTGCTTCGCCGCCGCATTGCTGCCGACCCCAAGGGCATGGAGGGTATCATCCGCAGTGTGGACTTTGCCGGGCACAACCTGGCGTTCTATGGCAACACCTACAAGCGCATGGCGCTGCCGGAAGGCGTGCCGGAAACCATGCGGCCCTGGTACACCATGCGGGATCTGTACATTGGCAAAAGCGGCACCCGGCTGGAATGGGCCCTGGATGGCAGCATTGCGGACAGGGTGTGGAGCGACTATCAGGCAATGATTCCCCTATACAAAATGATGCGGGGCTGCTGCAACGAAGCCCGACTGAGCGAGTGAACCGACAGGAGGTTATCAACATGGATTGGATGAAACTGAAAAGCGGCAGCGATGTGCGGGGCACGGCCGTGGGCGAGAACGCTGTGATTACCCCCCATGTGGCCAGCTGCCTGGGCATGGCCTTTGCCCGCTATGTGG
>CAYMOM010000229.1:0-2025 GCA_964391995.1 uncultured Faecalibacterium sp. | reverse complement strand
CAGTGACGGAGCGCAAATCCTCGAAAAAGTGGCTTTGCCACTTTTTCGACACCCTAAACAGCCAGCGGTCAGGCTGGTTGTTTTTTGATGGTTCCGCCGGCGTCCTGGATGGCCAGGGCGCATTTGTGCAGGACATCGGCGGTGCTTCCGCTGCCGGGGTGGAGGATGATCAGGTTCACCTGTTCCCGGCGGCTGGTCAGGCAATCGAAAAGGGCATCGGCATTGCAGCCGTAATAGGCCGGCAGGTGCAGCAGCCGCTGCAGGGCCTGGTGCAGGGCGCGGGCATCGGCATAGTTCCGGCCGTCCAGCATAATGGTCTGCATCACAGCGCCTCCACTGCAGCGATAAAGGCATCCACATAGGCATCCGGCGTGGCCCAGGAGGTGCACACCCGCAGGGCGGCGCGGCCTTCATCTACCTGCTCCCAGAAGCTCAGCTCAAATCTTTTGCCGATCTGCTCAGCCTGGGCGCTGGTGAAAATGGGGAAAAGCTGATTGGTGGGGGAGTCCACCAGCAGCGGCAGGCCCTTGGCCTTCAGGGCTGCGCGGATGCGTTGGGCCTGGGCTACGGCTCCCCGGGCGATGGTGAAATACAGGTCGTTTTCCATCAGGGTTTGGAATTGCAGGCCCAGCAGGCGCCCCTTGGCCAGCATGCCGCCCTGCTGCTTGATCATATAGCGGAAGTCCCTGTTCAGCGCCGGGTTGGTGATCACCACCGCCTCGCCAAACAGGGCGCCCACCTTTGTGCCGCCGATGGTGAACACATCGCACAGGCCGGGCAGGTCCTGGGGGGTCAGGTCGCAGGCGGGGGAGGTGAGGGCGTATCCCAGCCGGGCGCCGTCAATGAACAGGTACAGGCCCAGCTGCTGGCAGGTCTGGTGCAGCTGGGTCAGCTCCGCCCTGGAGTACAGGGTACCCAGCTCGGTAGAAAGGCTGATGTACACCATCCCGGGCTTGACGATGTGCTCGTCATTGCCCTGCAGGGCCACGGCCTGGCGAACCTGCCGGGCGGTGATCCGCCCTTCCCTGCCGGGTAGTGCCAGGCACTTGTGGCCGCTGGCCTCCACGGCGCCGGTTTCGTGAATGTTGATGTGCCCCGTTTCCGCGCAGAGCACGCCTTCATAGGGCCGCAGCGCCGCGGCGATCACGGTGGCGTTGGCCTGGGTGCCGCCCACCAGGAAATGCACCGCCGCATCCTTGCAGGCAAACCGCTGGCGGATGCTTTCCGCCGCCTGGCTGCAATAGGGATCCATGCCATAGCCCACGGTTTGCTCCAGGTTGGTTTCGCTCAGCCGGCGCAGGATAGCCGGGTGGCAGCCCTCCAGGTAATCGCAGCTCAGGCGGATGACGCCGCCCCGGGCAGTTACTTCGTTCTGCATGCTGTTTGTCACCGTCCGTGATTAATAAGAGCCGGCACAGAGAATATCCGGGATGGCCCTGTCGTTCTCGTGAATGCCGCCGCTGTTGGTCAGCTGAACGCTCTCGCCCATAAACAGCATAGCGGCGGTGTTGCCCCCATCCAGGTTGATGGCACTCTTGCAGCCGAAATCGTAAAGGATCTGGGCGCACTGGGCCAGGGTAGCGCCGGCGGAGTGGTTTTTCCGGCCTTCCACCAGCAGGCCCACAAAGTGGTTTGGCTCCACAATGCCAAAGCAGCTGCGGGGTTCCTTGTAGGAGAAGGCGGTGCTGGACAGGTCCTGCATTTCCCAGTCCCGCACCAGCAGCGGGCCAAAGGCCAGCACGGTGGTGGCACCCCTGTCCACATACTCCTGGGCGGACATTTCCCAGGCCTCGTTCACCTCGGCCTTGCCGGAGGGGAAGAAGCCAATGGTGGCCAGGTTGGGCATGCGGGTCTGCATTTTGGTATAGCTCTTGCTGTACAGCACCTTGCCATCCCGGACAATGCTGCCCGTGCGCTGCTTGTGGGCAACCCGGTAGGAATAAAAATCGGCGCTCTGGGCATACACAACGTTGTGCTTCAGGGCGATGTCCTGGGGCAGGCCGTTGGTGCGGCCCGGGTTTTCCT
>CAYMOM010000228.1:259-2038 GCA_964391995.1 uncultured Faecalibacterium sp. | reverse complement strand
CCGGCACTCGATGCAGGCAGTGTTGATTTCTACGACGGTAAAAATGACCAGCCGCAGGACGTTGAAGCAAGACAGTGGATTGATGCCGTATTAAACGATAAAGAGCCGGTTGTTAAGCCGGAGCAGGCTATTGTTGTGACACGTATTCTTGAAGCTATTTATGAAAGTGCAAGAACAGGAAAGGAAATTATTTTTTAATGATAAACGTAACAATATGGAACGAATATATTCACGAAGTTGAATTGGAAAAAGTAGCTGCCGTTTATCCCGAGGGAATTCACGGCTGTATAAAGAATTTTTTGCAGACAAACGATGATATAACCGTACGCACAGCCACCTTGGCGGATGAAGAATGCGGTCTGAGCGAAGAAGTTATCGCAAATACAGATGTACTTCTTTGGTGGGGACATATTGCACATGACCGTGTTCCCGACGAAATTGTTGACCGTGTACAAAATGCTGTTCTCAAGGGTATGGGACTGATTGTTCTTCATTCGGGACATCATTCGAAAATTTTCAGACGCATGATGGGAACAACATGTGACTTGAGATGGCGTGACAATGATCGCGAAAGAGTATGGTGTGCAAATCCCTCACATCCGATTGCGCAGGGTATACCGGAATATTTTGAGCTGGAAAATGAAGAAATGTACGGCGAGCACTTCACCATTCCCAATCCCGATGATATAATTTTTATGGGTTGGTTTGCAGGCGGAGAGGTATTCAGAAGCGGCTGTACATTCACACGCGGATGCGGTCGTATTTTCTACTTCCAGCCGGGACACGAAGAGTTCCCCACGTATTACAATGAATATGTTCAAAAAATAATAACAAACGCTGTAAGATGGGCCGCTCCGACATATCGTCTTTCCGATACCGGATGTACTCATGCTACAGATATTCCCGAAAAATCAAACAAATAAAAGGAGAGAAAATATTATGGATTTATGTGTAATGTCACCTGTTTTAAATCATATGGAGCTTGAAGAAGCTTTGAAATATCTCAGCAGTTTGGGTGTCGACAGTGTTGAAATGGGCGTGGGCGGCTATCCGGGAAAGGCTCTTGTGGATGCTGCGGATTATCTTGCTCATCCCGAAAAAATCGAAAATCTGAAAGCATTGCTTGAGAAATACAACCTCAAAATTTCGGCACTTGCATGCCACGGCAACCCCGTGCATCCCAACAAAGAAATTGCGAAGACGTTTCACGATGATTTCGTTGCCGGAATGAAGCTTGCGGCAAAGCTCGGCGTTGATACAATGATTACATTTTCGGGCTGTCCGGGAGATTGCGAAAATTCAAAAAATCCAAACTGGGTAACATGTGCATGGCCGGGAGAATACATGGATATTCTCAACTGGCAGTGGAATGAGGTTATTATTCCTTACTGGAAAGAAACGGCAAAGCTTGCCGAAGAAATAGGCATCAAAAAAATTGCGTTCGAGATGCACCCCGGTTTCTGCGTATACAATCCGTCAACACTTATGAAATTGAGAAATGCTGTCGGTGATATTATCGGTGCAAACTTTGACCCGAGCCATTTGTTCTGGCAGGGAATCGACCCGTGCGAGGCTATAAAATATCTCGGTGATGCAATATATCACTTCCACGCAAAGGATACAAAAATAGACGAGCATAACACAGCGGTCAACGGTGTTCTCGATACAAACGGCTACGGCGATATTCTTAACAGAAGCTGGGTATTCAGAACTGTAGGCTACGGTCATGATGCAAGCGTATGGAACAATATTATCAGCACTTTGAAAGCTGTAGGCTAT
>CAYMOM010000228.1:0-248 GCA_964391995.1 uncultured Faecalibacterium sp. | reverse complement strand
AAAAGGCTGTTTCGTTCTTGAAAAATGTTCTTATTTATGAAAACCCCGGCGCAATGTGGTGGGCATAAGATTGGAGTGTGACACATAATGGCAAAGCATAAGGGTGCTATTATCGGTTTCGGCGGTATGGCTTCTCATCATGTGAAAAATCTTGAAAAATACGAGCGTGCCGAATACATAGGCGTATACGATTTAAACGAAAAACGCAATTATGCGGCAAAGGCGCTCGGCATGAAAGCATATTCATC
>CAYMOM010000227.1:0-2078 GCA_964391995.1 uncultured Faecalibacterium sp. | reverse complement strand
TGCCCGACCTGCTGCTGGACCAGATTCAGGCGGTGGGCAAGCCCTGCGAAAAGCGGCTGGTGGCCCTTCTGAAAGACGAGGATACATGCGAGGAAGCCAAGATGATCGCCGTGGGCTTGCTGCGGGAAATGGAGAGCACCCTGCCCAAAATGCTGTACATCTCCTGGCAGATGAACCGCGCTCCCCAGGATGACCTGTGCGACAACGCCCTGGAAAGCCTGAGCGAAATGGGGCATGGCGTGGTGCAGCCTCTTCTGGAGGCGCTGCCCAAGGCCAATGAGGCCGGCCAGGAGGCCATGCTGGATATTCTTGCAAATTATCCGGGCAACGAGCAGGTTTTTCAGCTTGCCCTGCGTTTATTCCGCGAGAACCCTTCCCGCCGGGCACTGTTTGCCAGCTACCTGGGCAAGCTGGGGGACGACCGGGCTCTGCCGGAGCTGCTGAAGGCTGCCAAGGATGACCGCACCGGGTATATCGACTACATCGAGATTCGCAACGCCATTGAAATGCTGGATGGCGTGTGCCCCGAGCGGGACTTTGACGATGACCCGGAATACAACGCCCTGAACGGTATGCAGTGAGGTTGGCATGGTTACATTGCAGGAAATCAAGCAGAACGAGGCCATCAAGGCCCTGATCCGCGCAGGCAACCACTACCTGGAGGCCTGCGGCTATACCGACCATGGGCCGCGGCATGTGAGCTATGTGAGCAAAACGGCTTCCGGCATCCTGAAGGCCCTGGGGTATTCACCCAGGGAAATCGAGCTGGCAGCCATTGCCGGCTGGGTGCATGATGTGGGCAACTCCGTCAACCGGCACGACCACGGGCCTAACGGCGCAGTGCTGCTGATGCCGATCCTGCGGGAAACCGGCATGGACATGAACGATGTGATGGAGATCATCACCGCCGTGGGAAACCATGAGGAGCAAAGCGGCTTCATCTCAAGCGCAGTATCAGCCGCGCTGGCTCTGGGGGACAAGAGCGATGCCCACAAAACCCGTGTGCGGCATGGAAAGCCTGATATGAATGACGTGCACGACCGGGTGAACTTCTCCATCCAGGAGAGCCAGGTGACCGTTGACCGGAAGCAGCGGATCATCCGGCACGAGCTGGTGATGGACGAAAGCTCCTCGGTGATGGAATACCTGCAGATTTACATGAGCCGCATTGTGATGTGCGAGCAGGCTGCGGCTTTCCTGAAGTGCTCCTTCGACCTGGTGATCAACGGTCAGCCAGTGAACAACCGCCCGAAGAAGCCGGTGGAAGCATAAGCAACAAAAGGAGGCGATGGGCATGCTGTGCCCCCGCTGCGGCACCTATGCCGAGGACAACGACATCCTTTGCCCCGGATGCAATGCCGTGCTGAACCACGGCGAGAACCATGACCAGGGCGTGCGGGCCATCCGCCAGGGCAGGCGTGCCAGGGAAAGTGCTGCCCAGACGCCCAAACCGGCACCGGCTGCTGGCGGCGGCGCCAGCCATACCTTCTCCGAGCCGCCTGAGCAGCCCTTGAAAAGGACGGATGGGGAAAGGCTCTCCCACCCGGATGATCCGCCGGAGGTGCCCGCAGACGGCTTTGACCGGCCTGCCCGCTCCACCTATGGGGACACCACCTGGGTGCAGCCCATGTCCGCTGCCTCCAGGCGTCGGCACACCGTCACCCAGCCCATGGTCAACTGGGCCCATGTGGGCATCGCTCTGACGCTGGTACTGGCGCTGGCGGTGTTTGGCGTGTACCTCTTCCTGACCAGGACGGATGACGGACAGCGCATCATGGCCCGCATGGGCAAGGATGCCACCGCTGCCGCCATGTGGGAGGTGGGCGAAGAGGTGCTGGGCACCGGGGATATTGACAGAGCCATTGTCATGTTTGAAACTGCCAGAGAAAAGGACGGGGAGGGGAACATCAACGTTTCCGGCCTGCTGACCCTGGGCAGCGCCTATGAGGCTGCAGGCCGGGTGGACGAGGCCGAAACCCTGTACCGGGAAATCTACACCGATATTGTGCCCAGCGCCCCGGAGGCCTACCGCAATGTGATACGCATTCTGCTGGCCTCGGACAGGCGGGCGGAGGCGG
>CAYMOM010000226.1:0-2094 GCA_964391995.1 uncultured Faecalibacterium sp. | reverse complement strand
GACGGAGCGCAAATCCTCGAAAAAGTGGCTTTGCCACTTTTTCGACACCCTGAGGCCTCCTGCAGGGGAAGCCGCTATTCATAGTTTCAGAGTGTGGCGGAGCTGCCCGTCAAGCTCCTTCCAGGTGAAGGTGCCGTTTTCCAGCAGCATGTATCCATGCCAGCTGTTTTCCTTGGGCAGGCTGACGGAGCCTGGGTTCAGGTACAGGTGGGTGCCGTGATCCTCCCAGGCCGGAACGTGGGTGTGACCATGGAGCAGCACATCCCCCGGGCACAGGGGCGGCAGGTGCGCGTTGTTATACACATGCCCATGGGTGCAGAAGATCAGCCGCTCTCCTTCGCTGAGCAGACCGTAGTCCGCCAGCACGGGAAAGTCCAGCACCATCTGGTCAACCTCCGCCTCGCAATTGCCGCGCACGCAGAGAATCTCGCTTTTCAGGGGGTTCAGCATGGCGATGACCTGCTTGGGCCCGTAGCCTTGGGGCAGGTCGTTCCGCGGGCCGTGGTAGAGGATGTCCCCCAACAGCAGCAGCCGGTGGGCACCTTCCCGGCGGTAGGCCTCCAGCAGCTTTTCACACCAGTAAGCCGAGCCGTGGATGTCCGAGGCGATAAGCCATTTCATTGCGCTTCTCCTTGCTTCAGCAGCCTGTCCGCTGCCGGGTCCATATCCAGGGTGGCAAAGTAATCCTCCGCCCGTTCGGCCCGGCGGATCAGCTGATAGCTGCCGTCCTGCCGGTAGAGCACCTCAGCGGAGCGCAGGCGGCCGTTGTAGTTATAGCCCATGGAGAAGCCGTGGGCGCCGGTATCGTGAATTACCAGCAGGTCGCCCGTGTCAATCTGCGGCAGCGGCCTGTCGGTGGCAAACTTGTCGTTGTTCTCGCACAGGGCGCCCACCACATCGTACACATGGTCGCAGGGTGCATCTCCCTTTCCGCAAACGGTGATGTGGTGGTACGCGCCATACATGGCAGGGCGCATCAGGTTTACGGCGCAGGCGTCCACGCCAATGTAGTGCTTGTAGGTATCCTTCCGGTGGATGGCGTGGGTCACCAGCCAGCCTTCGGGGCCGGTCATCCAGCGGCCCAGCTCGGTCTTGATGGCCACATCCCCCTGGGGGAACACCGCCTGGTAGGCCTGGCGCACGCCTTCGCCCACCTGCATGATGTCGGTTTTGGCCTGCTCCGGCCGGTAGGGGATGCCCACGCCGCCGGACAGGTTGATGAAGCTGAGCTTCAGCCCGGTTTCCTCTGCCAGGTCCTTGCCGCACTTGAACAGAATCTTTGCCAGGGTGGGATAATAGCTGTTGTCCGTGTTGTTGCTGGACAGGAAGGCGTGCAGGCCAAAGGCCTTTGCGCCCAGGGTTTTCAGCCGTTTGAGGCCTTCCTGCAGCTGTGGGTAGGTGAAGCCATACTTGGAATCGCCCGGGTTGCCCATGATGGCAGTGCCAATCTTGAAATCCCCGCCCGGGTTGTAGCGGCAGCACACGCATTCGGGAATGCCGCCGTGCTCCTTCAGCACATCAATGTGAGTAATGTCATCCAGGTTCACATATGCGCCCAGGGCCCGGGCATGGGTGAATTCCTCCGGCGGCATGTTGTTGGCGGAAAACATAATGTCCTGCCCGTGAAAGCCGCAGGCCTCTGCCAGGCGCAGCTCGGTTTCGCTGGAGCAGTCCACACCGCAGCCTTCCTCCTGCAGGATGCGCAGGATAGCCGGGTTGGGCAGTGCCTTCACGGCGAAATACTCCTGAAAATTGTCGCACCAGGCGAAGGCGGCCTTCAGCGCCCGGGCGTTGCGGCGGATGCCCGCCTCGTCATACAGGTGAAACGGCGTGGGAAACCGCTCCGCCGCACCCTGGAAAACCTCATCCTTCAAAGAAAAATTCGGCATAACCCATCACTCCATCGCTTGTGAAATTCCTGTTCCAATCTATCACATATCCCTGTTCTTTGCAAGATTTTTTCCTTTCAGCAGGAAACGAACGCCTCTACCGCGAATGCTCCCAGGGACGGGGGTCAAGGGCGCTGCCCTTGACAATCCTGGCAGAGGCGCTGCGGCCGGGAGAGCCAGTGTGGTTGGATTTACCAAAGAAAAA
>CAYMOM010000225.1:0-2115 GCA_964391995.1 uncultured Faecalibacterium sp. | reverse complement strand
ATATCGAAACCGAGCGCACCAACATCCTCTACCTCCGCAAGGACGGCGGCCTGGGATTGCTGGAGCCTGAAGCATAAGTTTATACCCCTGGAAATATGCAGGCGCTGCCGTTTGGCGGCGCCCTTTTGACGGCAGACGCAAATTGGCCTTTCTTTTCTCCGGCAGGTTGTGATATACTAGGTGCGATGAAAATAACCCCAGGCAGAAAGGAAACCTTGCCATGAACAAGAAAATCGTGCTGACAGGCGGCGGCACCCTGGGACATGTTACGCCGCACCTGGCACTGATCCCGCACCTGAAGGAAATGGGATACGAAATCCACTACGTTGGCTCCGAAAAGGGCATGGAGGTGGAGAAAATCAGCACCGTGCCCGGTGTGCATTACCACGCGGTGAAAACGGGCAAGCTCCGCCGCTATTTCTCCTGGCAGAATTTTACCGATCCCTTCCGGGTGCTGGCAGGCGCGTTCCAGTCTGCGGCGCTGATGGGGAAAATCAAGCCGGATGTGGTGTTCTCCAAGGGCGGCTTTGTGGCGGTGCCGGTGGTGTTTGGCGCATGGCTGCACCATATCCCCGTGGTGTGCCACGAAAGCGACCTGACCCCGGGCCTGGCCAACAAGCTGTGCAAGTCCATGGCCAGGCGGATTGCCACCACCTTCCCCGAGTGCGCCCAGGCCCTTGGCCCCAAGGCGGAAATGACCGGCACCCCCCTGCGGCCGGAGCTGTTTTCCGGCAGCCGGGCCAGGGGACTGAGCCTGTTGCATTTCGACGGCAGCAAGCCGATCCTGCTGATGATGGGCGGCTCCTCCGGCGCCCAGGCGGTGAACAAGGCCCTGCGCCAGGCGCTGCCCCAGCTGACCCAACAGTTTGACGTGGCGCACCTGTGCGGCAAAGGCAACCTGGACGAGAGCCTGAACGGCACGCCCGGATATACGCAGATGGAACTTTTGAGCGATGACCTGCCCGATGCCCTGGCCTGTACCGACCTGGTGCTTTCCCGGGCCGGCAGCAATGCCCTGTGCGAGTTCCAGGCCCTGGGCAAGCCCATGCTGCTGGTGCCCTACCCCAAGGGTGCCAGCCGGGGTGACCAGATCCTCAACGCCCAAAGCCTGGCCAAGCGCGGCCTGTGCCGGTATCTTCTGCAGGAAAATATGACCGCGGAAACCCTGGTCACCGCCCTGAACCAAACCTGGGCCGATCGGGATAACCTGGCAGCCGCCCTTCGCGCCGCACCGCCCGCCGACGGCACCCAGCGTGTGCTGGAGCTGATTGAGGAGGCACGGGCCGGGGCGCTGCCCCGGCGCCCTGCTTAAGGGTCTTCGCCCCTTAAGAATTCCGGGCTGGGGTGTGCTTTGTACGCCGCGAAAGCAGGGGTCACGGCGGGCAGAGGACCCGCCGCGACGCGGATAAGCGGCGCCTTCATCTGCTGCATGGGTGTGACAACGTCACGCGTCCGCGTCGCGGTGCACCCTTCGTGCACCGTGACCCCCGCTGAAGCGGCGCACGCAACATACCCTAGAAAGGGATTCTTAAGGGATGAAATCCCTTAAGCGGGATTGTCAAGGGCAGCGCCCTTGACCGGAGTCCAGAGGTAGCGCCTCTGGTTTCCGAAGAAAGGAGCAACTATGCCGCGAGAGCTGACGCGCTGCGAGGGGATTGAGCGCAGCATTATCAAGAGGTTCCGGAAGGAGCTGTGGAAGCCGTTTATTCTGGCGGTGAAAAGGTACGATCTGGTAACGGCGGGGGACAGGATTGCCGTGTGCATATCCGGGGGAAAGGATTCCATGCTGCTGGCTAAGCTGATGCAGGAATTGCAGAAGCACACCAACATTCCCTTTGAGCTGGAATTTCTGGTGATGGATCCCGGCTACAATCCGGAAAATCGCCGGAAGATTGAGGAGAACGCCGCCATCCTGGAGCTGCCCATCCACATTATTGAAACCGATGTGTTCGATGTGGCCAACAGCCAGACCAGCAATCCCTGCTACCTGTGCGCCCGCATGCGCCGTGGATGCCTGTACAAGGGCGCCCAGCAGCTGGGCTGCAACAAGATTGCCCTGGGCCACCACTTCAACGATGTGATTGAAACCACCGTGATGGGCATGCTGTATGGCGC
>CAYMOM010000224.1:0-2130 GCA_964391995.1 uncultured Faecalibacterium sp. | reverse complement strand
GCCACCACTTCAACGATGTGATTGAAACCACCGTGATGGGCATGCTGTATGGCGCACAGATGCAAGGCATGATGCCCAAGCTCCACAGCCGGAACTTTCCCGGCATGGAGCTGATCCGCCCCATGTACTGCATTCACGAGGAGGACATCATTGCCTGGTGCAGGTACAATGAGCTGAGCTTTATCCAGTGCGCATGCCGCTTTACGGAAAAAACCGCCCAGCAGGGCGGCGGCTCCAAGCGCAAAGAGGTGAAGGAGCTTCTCCGCACCCTGCGCCAGGAAACCCCCGATGTGGAGAAGAACGTGTTCAACAGCATCCACAACGTGACCCTGGACACCCTGCCCGGCTACAAGTGGCGCGGCCAGGAGCACTCCTTCCTCGAATGGTATGACGATTACGACCCCAGGTTTGACTAGTGCCGCTGCATCTCCGGCGGCAGCAGCCTTCCCCAGCCGCGAAGGCGGGCCTGCTCGCTAAGCAGGGCGATCAGTTCGCAGTTTGTGGGCTTGTCGCTTTCGGAAAAGCAGCGGCGGTTCAGCACGGCCTCAAAGGCTGCGGCGCCGCCCCTGGCCCAGGTGGCGCCAATGGCGTGGCGGATGGAGCGTTCCACACAGCCGGCGGTGGTGCTGAAAAGGCTGGCCACCGCCGGGTAAAGCCGCAGGGTGATGCAGTCCAGATAGTCCGGATGAGCCAGGGCCATCAGGGCCGAGTGCAGCAGAAAGCGGTATCCGTTCAGGTGGGCAGGCACGCCCATTTCCAGCAGCAGGTTGGCCACACCCTGTTCGGCGGATTCCTCCTCCTGCGGGGGTGCATCCGGCAGGGCGGCGGCTCCGCTGCCGGCCAGGGCAAGGATTTTATGGGTCAGGCAGTCCATGTTGGCGGGTTTCACCATGTAATAGGCTGCACCCAGCTCCATGGCCCGGCTGATGAAATCATCCCGGCTGAGGGCGGTGAGAGCAATGACCCTGGGGCGGTGGGTGCTTTCCAGCTGAGCCAGGCCCTCCAGCACGCCAAAGCCATCCAGCTGGGGCATCACCATGTCGCACACCAGCACCTGGGGCCTGTGCTCACGGACAAGGTGCAGCGCCTCCACACCGTTTTGCGCCGCGCCCACCACCAGAATGCCGCTGCGGTGCTCCAGCTCCCTCACCAATGCTTCCCGCACAGCGGTGCAATCCTCCGCTACCACCACCCGAACAGATCTCACGCGGAATGCCTCCTTCCAGATGATACAAAATAGTTTCAATATTTAGCATTATAGCACACTTCTCTTTGAAGGAAAAATGCTAATAGTATAAATTCGACTAAATAATAGCAATTTCTTGCATATTTTTTTCTGAAAAGCGCAGAAAAAACAAAATTCCGGCATTCCCCCTTTACAATCGGCGGCAAATGTGCTATACTCTCCCTTGTCCCTGGGGCATTAGCGCAGCTGGTAGCGCACAACACTGGCAGTGTTGGGGTCAGCGGTTCGAATCCGCTATGCTCCACTTGAAAAAGTCCAAACCTGATTCCTGCTGGAAACGGGTTCGGACTTTTTTATTTCGCCAAAGCGGCTGAAAGGTTATGTGGCGCTTCTGTTGAATTCCCGGTAAAGCACATCGCCCAATGCTGCCATGATGGCGTTATACTTGCTCTTGTTCTGGAAGAGGGAAGCGAAGGCCTCGTTGTATTCCACATAGCCGGTTTGCGCGGCATCGCCGAAGGATTTGGGCCAGATGCTGTCGTGAAACACCTGGGGGTTGGATGTCTGCGCCACGCGGCGCAGCTTTTCATCGCTGGCAAGCCGCTGGTGAAGCGAGTAAAGGATCACCCTGTCCCGGTCGTCGAATTTGCCGTCAAACAGCTCGTTGATGCGCTGGATGACCTCCTCCAGGGGTTCCTTTGCCTCAGGGCCGGCAGCGGCCTTTCCCTTGGAGGGAAAGATTTCCCCCGCATCGTCCGTCAGCGCGATTTCACCCTGGAAGGTTTCCTCCAGCTTGTAGAATTCCAGCTTCAGCGCACCCTCCAGGTCAAGGTCTTGTTTGGGCTCATCGGGGAGCAGCTTGACAAGGTAGGCGCAGAAGACATATTCTTTCTGCATATCCGCATCAAACATGCGGCAGACCTGGGAAATGTAGCCGTACCACT
>CAYMOM010000223.1:0-2131 GCA_964391995.1 uncultured Faecalibacterium sp. | reverse complement strand
GTGGATTAAGCGCTGCCTGGCCCTGGGCCTGTGCCTGGTGCTGATTGGCCTGTGCGCCTGGAACATCCTTCAGGCGGATACAGGCATGCAGTATGTGTTCCTCTCCCCTGCTGAGCCGGAGCAAGACCCGGAAAAGCCCGCACCCACCGCCCTGCGCCAGCTGCTGAAGCAGGCGGAGCTTTCCCGGGAGGACTGGCAGGAAACCTACTCCGCCTGGGCTATTACCTCCCAGAATGAATCCGTTCAGCTTGCCGGCGATAACGGCGGCACAGCCACCGTCACCCTGCAGGGTGTGTGGGGGGATGTCAGCGCCCTGCCGCCCATGCTGGCCAGGTTTGGCAGGTGCTTCTACCAGGAGGAATTGCAGGAAGGCAGCAGGGTGATGCTCATCACCGAGGAGCTGGCTATTGCCCTGTTCCGCACCGGCGATCCGGTGGATCGGCTGGTGCAGGTGGGCGACGAGAGCTACCGGGTCATCGGCATTCTGCGCCAGGGCCGCACCGTGGGCGAGCATGATGCCTACACGGCCTATGTTCCCCTGCTGGCCCTGGACGAAAGCGGCTGCCAGACACAGACCCTCACCTTCTCCGCCCGGGCCGTGGAAGGCGCCGGCGCCGCCACCCGCTTTGCCAAGGACATGGAGGTCTTTCATGCCGGCGGCGATGTGCACCTGCTGGCCAAGGAGCGTGCCCGGGCGCTGCTTCCCCTGCGGCTGCTGGCCGTGGGCGCAGGCCTGGGGCTGACCATGGTGCTGGGGCATTTCTGCAAAAGGCTGGCCCTGGGCTGGCTCCGGGAGGAAAAAGCCCGGCTGGAAAGCAGCTATCTTCCGGCCCTGCTGCCCCGCATGATCCTGAAGGCGCTGGCCTGCGCCGCCATGGCTGCCGGGCTACTGCTGGCCCTGTGGGCGCTAGTGCTTTTGGCCCTTGAGCCTGTGTACACCTTCCCGGAATGGGTGCCCGCCGTGCCCGTGGAGTGGGACGACATTGCATCCACCTTCTGGAACAACCAAGCCGCCGCCAACCGCATCATTTCCCTGCGCACCGCCCAGTCCATGACGCTGGAGCTGTTCGGCCAGGCCATGGGGCTGCTGTGCACCCTGTGCGGGCTGATGCTGGCCAAGTTCTACGGCCAGTGGCGGGGAGAACAAAGAAAAGCATAAAAACACGCCGGCTTCTCTTGATTGCGGAAGCCGGCGTATTCTTTTATCAGTCAGCGGATTGCTCCTTGGCCTGCAGGCGAACCAGCAGGGCGTTTTCTTCCTCCACCCAGGACACCTCAGCGCCCAGGGCCTTTTGCAGGAAATCAGCCGTCACAAAGGCCTCGCCACCGGCAGCAGCCACATCGCCCTCATCCAGCGCGATGCTCTTGCCATCCACCACGCAGGAATACCTGCCGCCAATGGGCAGCAGCGTTACCACATAGCCGGAGGCATTCAGGGCCAGCAGTTCCCCGTCCCGGGTCAGGCTCCAGTCTTCCATGCACCGGCTCAGCTCGTCCAGGGAAAGCTGGATGCGCCCGTCCGTCAGCCGGTACACCCGGGGTGTGCCGGAAACCGTCACCCCGTCCTGCTGCTGGAGGAAGGACAAGGGCGAATCGTTATACACAATGCTGGCGCCGGGCAGTTCCGTGCGGTTGGAAGGCTCCTGGGTGATTTCCGGCGGAGCAATGGTGTTCTCCGCCCCGGTGGTTTCCGGTACGGCAGTGGGGTCGTCCTTCGCCTTCACGTTGGGGTTTTCGTACAGGTGGGTCAGGGTGCTGTCACCCGGGGTGCCGTCAGCGGAAAGCCCATTGGCCTTCTGGAAAGCAACAATCGCATTGCGCGTCTGGTAGCCAAAGGCGCCGTCGGCGCTTCCCTCCGCCAGGTATCCCAGTTCAATCAGGCGCTCCTGCATTTTTCGCACATCATCGCCCTTCTGGCCCAGCTTCAGCACCTTGTAGCTCTTGTTGGGCGTCATGGTAGGCTCTGCCTGGTTTTCCGCCGTGGGCACAGGGGTGGGCCTGTTGGCATTCTCCTTCACGTCCGGGTTTTCATACAGCTGGGTCAGGGTGGCAGAGGCAGGCGTGCCATCGGCAGAAAGGCCATTGGCCTTCTGGAAGGCAATCACCGCGCTCCTGGTCTGATAGCCAAAGG
>CAYMOM010000222.1:0-2142 GCA_964391995.1 uncultured Faecalibacterium sp. | reverse complement strand
GTGACGGAGCGCAAATCCTCGAAAAAGTGGCTTTGCCACTTTTTCGACACCCTGAAAGAGCCTGCCATCTGGCAGACCCTTTCACATTACCGGGGCAGGCTTATGGAATACACCGTTTCCCCATTGGTCAGCAGCGCTTGACCATTGCTGGTCAGGCCAATGAACCCATCCACCGCCGTGCCCTGGTTCAGGGGCAGCGCATAGCCGTAAAAGCGCTGGCTGGCAATATCCGTGCGGTAGAGATACTCGCTGGAGAATGCGTAGAGGTTCTTGCCCTGCACCGCAGCACCAATGCAGGCACTGGGCAGGGTGTAGCGCCGGTCCAGCGTGCCGGAAAGGACGCGCAGTTCCGTTATGGTGCTGCCGGCGCTGGTCTGGGCCGTTGGGGCCAGCAGCATGCTGGCGCTGCCGCGGCTGGGAATATACTGGTCAATCAGCTTCCAGCCGTACACCAGCATGGTGCTGTTCACATCCTGCACGGCCTTATAGTCGTAGGTGTACATCTGCTGGGTGGTGAAAACCCGCAGCTTGCTGTCCTCAAAGAGCACCTTGTAGGCCAGGTTTTCCCCCAGGGAAACTTCGCCCGTGTTCATCTTGCCCACCTGGAAGGTGTTCATCACCGTGTTGATGGCGGTGCCGTAAACATCCATGGCCAGCGTCCACATGTACTGGCCCTTTTCGCCATAGAAGCCCACGTCCAGCAGCAGCATGCCGGAGAACGCCTCAGATTCCTCGTCCACCTGGGAGCCTTGCAGATCCTTGATAATCAGGTCGGGGGCCGTATCCTCGCCCACCACCACAGCAGCGTAGCCTTCGCCCACCCGGGCAAACTGGATATCGCTGCCCATGTTTTCGTTGTAGGAGGGATTGCCATTCTTGTCCACAATGAACAGCTGGCTGCCAATCCACACCACCATGTGGGTATCGGAAACAGAGAAAGTAGCGCCGCTGCCCACAGGAAAGCTCCACTTCACCCCGCCGGTGGAGGACAGGCAGTGGATGGACGCCCCATCGTAATACAGCACGCTGTCCCCAAAGACGGTCACATCCTGTGAGGCATAGCAGGGCATGGTGACGGCGCTGATCTCCGTTGTTCTTCCCATCCCCTGCAGCAGCCGCAGGCCCGCAAACACCAGCGCCACCACTGCGATCAGGATGATCCAGTTCCGCACCTGGCGGCGGCGGCGCAGGTCGTTGGCCTGCTGATCGGTATACATGGATTTGCCTTTGCCTTGCATAAGGGTCTCCTTTGCTTTGTTTAGCCATTTGTACCATATGATTATAGCATTTACCATCAGAAAGCGCAAGGACAGCTTTCCTTCCCCGGCGCATTGTGCTATAATGCAATAGAAAAGAATGGAGGTATGCACGATGATCATTGAAACCAGCAGGCTTGTTATTACCGGGCTGACCATGGACATGGCAGAGGATATTCAGCGCAACTCCCTGGACGAGGACAACCGGCGCTTTGTGCCGGATGAGGTGTTTGACACAATGGAAGAGGCCCGCGAAACCGTGGCCTGGCTGATTGAAGCCGCCAAGGGAAGCGAAGGGCCTTTCCTGTACCCGGTGCTGACCAGGGATGGCGCAAACATTGGCTATGTTCAGGCCTGCATGGCGGAAAACGGCTGGGAGGTGGGCTATCACATTGCCAAGGCCCACACCGGCAAGGGTTACGCCACCGAGGCGCTGGGCGCCTTCCTGCCCTTTGTGATGGACAAGCTGCACACTGACCGCATCGACGGCATTGTGCTGGAGGAGAATGTGGCCTCCCAGCGGGTGCTGGAAAAATGCGGATTTGAGTTGGAATTTACGGGCATGGCCCAGTATCAGGGCCAGCAAAGAGCCTTGCGGCGGTATGTCTGGCCGCGGAAGGGATAAGCATGAAGCAGGAAGTACACGGCAACTTGACCGGTTTGAAGGATTCCCTCATTGCCCAGCTGGGCCAGCTGTATCTCTACGAGGTGGAGGAGGACGCCTTTCTCCCCCGGGAGCTGATGCAGCTGCTGGCAAGGTTCACCCAGGCCATGAACAGGGAAATCGCCCTTTACATCACCCGGGACGGCGAGGTGGTGGATGTATCCGTTGGCACGGACAGGGATGTGGAGCTGCGGGACTACCGCCTGCGCCGCAATGCCCAGC
>CAYMOM010000221.1:0-2149 GCA_964391995.1 uncultured Faecalibacterium sp. | reverse complement strand
ACCTACGAAAACGCCCAGGCCCGGGAGCGCACCCAGGTGCTGATGGACGTGTGCAACGATTTCGGCGGCCTGGTGCTGGGCACCGGCGACCTGAGCGAAATCGCCCTGGGCTGGTGCACCTATAATGCCGACCATATGAGCATGTACGGCGTCAACTGCGGCGTGCCCAAGACCCTGGTGCGCTGGGTGGTGAAAACCGCCAGCGAATCGGCGGAGTTTGCTTCCAGCCGGGCTGTGCTGGAGAGAATCCTCTCCACGCCCATCAGCCCCGAATTGCTGCCGCCGGATGAGCAGGGGAACATTGCCCAGCAGACGGAAGACCTGGTAGGCCCCTATGCCCTGCATGATTTCTTCCTGTATTATGCCATCCGCTACGGCTACGGGCCCGCCAGGGTCTACGCCCTGGCCCGGCTGGCCTTCGCCGGGGATTTTGATGATGCCACCATCCTGAAGTGGCTGAAGAACTTCTACCGCCGCTTCTTCACCCAGCAGTTCAAGCGCAGCTGCTGCCCGGACGGGGTGAAGATCGGCACCGTGGGCCTCAGCCCCCGTGGGGACTGGCTTATGCCCAGCGATGCCCAGTCCGCCCTGTGGCTGAAGGCGTGCGAGGCGCTGTAAAGGCCCGGCTTTGTGCAGAATGTGCCTTGAAAAGCCCTGTTTCCCCGTTCCCTTTCCGGGCAAAATGTGGTATGATAGGCTTTGGCACAAGCCAAATATCCAAACAATAGGAGTCATTCATGATTACAGTCAGCAACGTTTCCCTGACCTTCGGCGGGCAGAAGCTCTTTGCCGGGGCAGATCTGAAATTCATGCCTGGCAACTGCTACGGCATCATCGGCGCCAACGGTGCGGGCAAATCCACCTTCCTGCGCATTCTCTCCGGCGAGCTGGAGCCCACCACCGGCTCCGTCACCTACCCTGCCGACCAGCGCATGTCCACCCTGAAGCAGGATCAGTTCAAGTATGACGCTTACCCTGTGCTGGATACGGTCATCATGGGCAACCAGCGGCTGTACGACATCATGAAGGAAAAGGACGAGCTTTACGCCAAGCCGGATTTCTCCGAGGCGGATGGCGAGCGCGCAGCCGAGCTGGAAGGCGAGTTTGCCGAAATGGACGGCTGGAACGCCGAATCCGATGCCGCCACCCTGCTGACCGGCCTGGGCATTGGCGCGGACATGCACTACACCCTCATGGGCGACCTGAAAGGCGGCGAAAAGGTGAAGGTGCTGCTGGCCCAGGCCCTGTTCGGCAATCCGGACATCCTGCTGCTGGACGAGCCTACCAACAACCTGGACAACCGCTCCGTTGCCTGGCTGGAGGACTTCCTGATGGACTTCCCCGGCACGCTGATTGTGGTTTCCCACGACCGCTGGTTCCTGAACAACATCTGCACCCATATTGTGGATATCGACTACAGCCAGGTGAAGATGTATGTGGGCAACTACGATTTCTGGTACGAATCCTCCAAGCTGATGCAGTCCATCATGAAGGATCAGAAGAAGCGCCGGGACGACAAGATCAAGGAACTGCAAAACTTCATCCAGCGCTTCTCCGCCAACAAGTCCAAGGCCAAGCAGGCCACCAGCCGCCGCAAGCTGCTGGATCAGTTGACCATCGAGCAGATGCCTGCCTCCTCCCGCCGGTATCCCTGGGTGAATTTCTCCCCCGAGCGTGAGGCCGGCAAGGATATACTGACGGTGAGCAACATCAGCTACACCCAGGATGGCGTGCAGCTTTTGAAGGACGTGTCCTTCCTGGTGACCAAGGGGCAGAAGATTGCCCTGGTGGGCGCCAACGAGCAGGCGCAAACCGCCCTGTTCCGCATCCTGGCGGAGGAGCTGCAGCCGGATGAGGGCAGCATCAAGTGGGGCGTGACCATCTCCACCAGCTATTTCCCCAAGGACAACGGCCCCTATTTTGACGGCTGTGACAAGAACATGCTGGACTGGTTCGCCCAGTACTGTCCCAGCACCATGCTGGAAAGCGACATGCGCGACCTGCTGGGCCGCATGCTGTTCAGGGGCGATGATGTGTACAAGCAGGTTTCCGTGCTCTCCGGCGGCGAAAAGGTGCGCTGCATGCTTTCCCGCATGATGCTCTCCGGCGCCAACTTCATCATGCTGGATCAGCCCACCAACCACCTGGA
>CAYMOM010000220.1:0-2173 GCA_964391995.1 uncultured Faecalibacterium sp. | reverse complement strand
ACTTTCTTACATAGGGGCCTTTTCCCAGCAGTCCGTATATTCTGGGGCGGTCTAGCGCTTCCCGGGGGTCAAACCTTATTCACAGTCGAAAATGGCCTTCTGGGCAATCATACCGCCGTATTCATCCTTCCAGCGGTGATGGGCGGCGCTGGCATCGTAAAGGGGCAGGGCGGCTTCGTCCATGGTGATGCGGATGAGCAAGTCGTAACGGTTGGGCCTGTTGATGATGTTGGGCACAAGCTCCACCCTGTGCACGCCGGGAATGTCCGTCACAGGGGCGAACACGGCGGCAATGCTCCGGTGCAGGGCGGCGGCATCCGCCGGGCGCTCCTTCCACTTTACAAGAATGTGGTGCTGCATACGTCCTCCTTATGTTCCGATGGCGGAAAGGTCAACGGCGATGGGCTCCTCCAGCATATCGGTCAGGAAGCGCTGAAGAAACTTGATGCAGTTCTCGTCGTTCTTGTTGCCAAAACGAATGGAAACATACAGCTCGCTGGGGTCGTAGATATAGGCCTTCAGGCCGGGAAACTGAGCCAGCGGAATGCCGTACAGGTGCTTTTCGCCGGTTTCCTCCAGGGCGCGCCAGCCCCGGTCGAAGCTGATGCCGGCATCATTCAGGCTGTCCGTCAGGCCGGGGATGTTCTCCAGTTCCATGAAGGCACCCTGGGCGGCGTAGCTCTGGAAATACTCCTTGGGCAAAATGTACAGGTGGCCTTCCCCGGCTGCCATGTAGGTGGTCAGCTGCATTGGGGTATAGGTATCGTCCACACCCACATAGTAGCTGTTCATCTCCTCCATGTCGCTCATGTCGGCAGAGCGCACCTGTTCCATGTAGGCGGTCATCAGCTGGTCTTCACCATAGGAGAAGACATACATGTCAATCTTTTTATCTGCCGGGGGATGGTATTCCGTCATGGTGTATACCAGGCTCCAGCCGAAAATGGCCACGCAGGCCAGCAGGGCATACTTCCACCAGGCATAGGTCAGGTGCTGGCGGATGGCCTTCAGGTTGATAGGGGTTTTCATGGGCAAGTCTCCCTTGGTACAGTTTCATGAGAAAACATAGCGCGAAAATATGAAGCCCGTATGAACAGCCTGCAAACAGACGGCAAACTTATGCCAGGCTCCGGGGTACAAGCACCGCCACGGCAGGCTGGCAGGCCAGGTCGTCCCGGCAGATGCGCAGCAGGGGAAGCTGCTCCGCCGCCGGGTATAGGGCCAGGAAGTCCTCCACGGGGGCAATGGGCCAATCCCGGTTGGCTGCTGTGCGGTAGTGCATGGGGAGAATCACCTGGGCAGAAAGCAAGCGGGCCGTTTCCTGGGCTTGGGCGGCATCGATGGTGTAGTACCCGCCCACGGGCAGCATCAGCACATCCACCGGGGAAAGGGCGGCAATTTGCTCCGCTGTGGGCAGGTGGCCCAGGTCGCCCAAATGGGCAACGCGCAGGCCCTCGGCCTCGATAAGGAACATCAGGTTGCTGCCGCGCTTGGCGCCCTGCACTTCATCGTGCCAGCAGGGGACGGCAGTGACGCGCACATCCGGCGCCAGGGTGTGCAGGCCGGCAGCGTCCACCGCCTGGGTATAGCCGCGAACATGGCTGATGGCGTTATGGTCGTGATGCTGATGGGACACCAGCACCGCATCCGCCTGCACGGGCAGCACCGGGTAGCCGCAGGCATCGTCATAGGGGTCGGTTACCAGGCGCATGCCGTTTTCCAGCTCCAGCAGGAATTCCGCATGGCCGATGCAGGTGATGATCATGTTGCTTCCTCCTTCAGTGCGGCGCACAGATAGGGCAGTAGCCCGCCGGGCAGCGGCTGATGCCGGCGCAGCATGGCGGCAAGCTGCCCGTGCCAGGCACTGCACAGCTTCTCCACCTGGGGTGCGCCTTGCTCGGCGGCCTTCACCAGGGCACGGAGCATGTCCGGCGGTGCATCGCCGCCCGGGTGCTGGCGCAAAATCCACAGGCAGCAGCCGGTTTCACCGGGATAGCTGTCAGGCACACGGCATAAGGGCGCAGGAATGGGGCAATCCAGCAGCAGCCAGCTGGGGATCTCCGCCACCGTCCAGCCCAGGCGGCGCATGCCTTCTGCAAAGGCGGCAACATCCTGGGTTGATGCGGCCTGGGGCAGGTCGGTCATCAGGAGAAAATCCGGATTATCCGTGCGG
>CAYMOM010000219.1:0-2180 GCA_964391995.1 uncultured Faecalibacterium sp. | reverse complement strand
AGGTCGAGAAATCAGCGTTTTTCTCGCATTTTCGCAGTTTCCTTCGTGTATCAAGCGGATAGAGCAAAACCTTAGGAGGCGGACCCTCTATCCCGGTGAGGTACGGAGGCATACTCTGTTATTTTATTCTAACCCACCCCGTGGGCTGTGTCAAGGGGGATATCTGCACACGGCAATCAATTTTCAAACAATGCACAAAGGAAAGGTGGGTCCAACAGGCAATCCAGCATGATTTTGGAGATTGCTCTTTTGGAGGAGGTTCTATTTTTATATTGCTTGATCAGACTAATGGAAAATTTGCGTAACAAGTTCAAATTCTGCTGAATGGTTCTGTTTTCGATGCGGCAGTAATCCTCGCCATAGTGAACATCCAGCAACCAGTGCATCGTTTCCACAGTCCATTCCATTCTGGCATGACGAAGTAACTCCGTCGCAGATAGTTTTCGACTGGAGATGTAGTAGTGCCATTGTTCACTTTTTGACCCGTTTCGTTCAAATTCTGTCTTAATTGCACCGATACAGGTTAGATTTTTCCACTTTTCCTTTCCGTACAGCCATGAAATATCATCCGTAACATAGGCCGTTCTGCATTCGATTCGGTCACGGTTTTTCTCCGTTTGTCTTGCGCTGTCCATGGTTTTACGCAATGATGAATCATGGACATATTCGTAGATTTCTGTCTCCAAATTACGTTGGTTGCCCTTTGCATCCAGTAGATAATCGCCCTTCCCGGAGACAATAACCTCTGCTGTTTTTTGCTGACAATTCATGGCATCCGCAACAACAAGACATCCGGTAATGTCCATTTTTTCCAGCAATGCTTGCACCGACGGAATTTCGTTGCTTTTACGATCCACCGTTTC
Organism: uncultured Faecalibacterium sp.; assembly: GCA_964391995.1. GTDB lineage: Bacteria > Bacillota > Clostridia > Christensenellales > Aristaeellaceae > UBA11524. The sequence goes on along the minus strand of CAYMOM010000219.1, from coordinate 1,317 downwards.
TGAAGCCAGCGTGATTCCCAGTTCACAGATTTGGGCACTGATAATGTGAAGCGGGCTACTCATATTTTTCATTCCCAGTGTGGAACGAATCGTCTTTCCGTCAACAGAAATGGTCGTTTCTCCTCGATCATCCGGCAGATACTGAGCCGCCCATTTCATCAGACACTTGTTTAATGTATCCGTTTTTACCATCTTCAGAAGTACCAAAAGCCAATAGTAGCAGGGAATGTGCTTAATTCCGAATTTCTCCTTCAAAAATTCCTTTACACGCTCATTTTCTGCCCACTGATGGATTTGGCTAACATTTTTGAAGCCACACAGGCTTCCGAGCACAACGATACTGATTGCTTCTGCTATGCTGCAAAAATACCCGTTGTATTCTTCCGTTGTTTCGACTTCCTCAAAAAAGTCTGTTAGTGTTCTTCTGTCCATAAAATTTATTATACCATTTCTTGTGGAAAATGAAAATTGATTTCCGCCTTCTTCCGCTAAAAGGTGTTGCCCTTTGCGATGCTCAGTGATATAATCTTGAGTGTCCATAGTGTTCGATCCTTTGCGTATGTGTTTTTGTGGTGAATTCATTCTACCACTGGATCGTCACTATGGATATTCTTTTCTCACTATTGCAGGTTCATTTTACAATGCGCTAATCAATTTTAATTTACAAAGTTTTGGAATGGCTTTGCCGTTTTCCCACCTATTTACTGTAGAAAATGAAACCCCAATTTCCTTTGCAAAGTCGCTCTGGCTAAGCAAAGTCTTTCTCCGAATTGTTTTAATTGCATCGCTAAACTTCAAAGGGAATTTCCTCCTTTGCAATTGTATAGCTTTATTATAGTGAATGCATCGCAAATTGCAATATATTGTTGCAAAAAGTCGGAAAAACATCTCAAGAAGCACAAGCTGAACACAAAAAGATCTGTCACACCAAGCTGTTGTTTGATCACGACTGGCTATTTCTGGTTTTCATCGCTTGAAGGTATCGCGCGCATTCTTGTTACAGCTTAGTCACTGTATCATCACTGCTGATGATCAGTTTGCTTTTTATCCTTTCTATTTTATTGGGATTCCGAATTAAACCGCAACAGCACTTTCAACACGGTCATGATCTGATCGCATTTGATATCTGCTGCGTATACGAATTGTTTGCGTTATTTGTATCACATAGTTTTGTGTTCATCGAAATTTTGCGTTGTGATCAGCATATAGGTGTTTTTACTTCCAAGTTTCGGAGTTGGCACTCCATAGCATCCGCAATTCTTCCTCCGCCGTGATCGCTTCCCAAACCGGCAGCAGGAAGGTTTTAATGCCTTCCAT
>CAYMOM010000218.1:0-2197 GCA_964391995.1 uncultured Faecalibacterium sp. | reverse complement strand
TTCCAGGGCATGAAAATGGAACTGCTGGAACGGGAACCCCTGCGCTATCACTGCGGCTGCTCCCGCTACCGGATGGAAAAGGCGCTGATTTCCCTGGGCCGGCGGGAGCTGACCACCCTTATTGACGAGGACAAGGGCGCCGAGCTGGGCTGCCACTTCTGCCACAGTTTTTACCGTTTTACCACCGAGGAACTGAAAGCGCTGCTGCAAAAGGCCAGCCGCGATTAACATCTGATAGGAGAATGCATGAGCGAGAACAACATGGGCCAGGTGGTACCCTTCCGGGTGAATGCTGCCCGGCTGCGCCGAAGCGCTGAGGAATACCGCCGCCGCGGGCAGCAGGCCGAGGCGATGACCCTGCTGCGCCGCGCCGCCCGGCAGGAGGATTCGCCCTCTGACTGGCTGCACCTGGCGGAGGAGTATGAGCGCCTGGGCTGCTACGAGCAGGCTGTGCAGCTGCTGTGCCGCCTGCTGGCCCGGGAGGATGCACCCCTGCGCACATGGCTGGTGCTGGGGTTTGCACTGGCCCATCAGGGCATGCGGGATACCGCCATGGACTGCATGCATCACTGCATCAATCAGGATGACTATGGAGAACTGGCGGAAGAGGTTCACAGCCTTTCGGTGTTGCTGGAAACCGACAGCCAGCAGCATGAGCGCATCCGCCTGCCTCAGCTGGTGCGCCGCAGCCTTCGGGCCTGGCAGAGCGGCTGCGCCGCCCTGGGAGAAAGGCGCATGCGCCGGGCCATTGGCATGGCTGTTCACCCGGCGCCGCTGATGGTTCAGCTGGCTATGCTGCTTTCCACGGAAAACCGAATGGACGCTGGCCTTCGCTGCCTTACCGGCGCCGTACGCAGGGAGCCGGGGGATGCGCCTGCCCTGTGCACGCTGGCCCTGACCATGGACATCATGGATCGCCCCCGGCTGGCCCGCGGCCTTTTGCAGCGGGCTATGCAGGCGTGCCGCACCACTGCGGATGAGGAAATGCTCATCACCGCTGCGTGCTCCATGGGGGCGTGGGGCGTTTGCGAGAGTTTCCTTGCCAAACGCCTGAAGGAACAGCCATGCGCCATCAGGCTTCTGAAGCACCAGGCAGAGATGTGCTGGGTGAAGCACCAGCCCCAATTGGCGGAAAATTACTGGCGCCTGGCCCTGCAACTGGAGCCGGATAACCTGCAGATCCGCAGCCTGCTGCGCTGGACGGAACAGCATACGCCCTGGGAAGAGCTGCCCGAGGGCCCGCTGCCCCAGGAAACCATGGATGCCATGCAGCGCACCCTGACCGGCATGGAGCTTCGGCATCCCTCTGCCGAGAGCCTGCTTGACCCGGACGGGGAAGGCTGGACGCTGCTGAACTGGGCCCTTGACTATGGGGACGAAGACGCCCAGCTGCGGTGCCTGGGCCTGCTGGGGGAGGAATCGCCCCGGGTGCGCGGCTTCCTGCGCCAGGTGCTGACCCACCCATCCGCCAAGCGCCGGGCGCGGGACAGGGCGCTGCTCCAGCTGACCCAATGGGGCGAGAAAGGCCCCATGTATATGCTGACGGGCCAGCGGCTGACCCGGGTGCAGCACACCCCCAGAAAAAAGGAATACGCAGCCCTGTGGCATATGTTTTCCATCCGCTTGATGGAATCCGGCTGTTGGAAGCGTGGCCCGCTGCTGGCCATGGCCCTGAAGGTTTGGCTGGGCATGACGAAAAAGCAGCGCATTCAGGCCGCCGGGCCCCTGCGGGAAGGCTGGCTGCAGGCGGCAGAAATTCTATACCTGCGGCGGAGCGGAAAGGAGCAGCTGGCAGAAAAGCTGCTCCGCCAGGGCAAATGCCCGGCAAGGCGCATCAGCCACAGGCTCCGGACGATGGAACGAATACTGGACAAGGGCAGGAAGGAGAGCAAACCGTGAGAAAGTGCATTGATTTCGACCAGCATTTTGCTGATTATACTTCCAGCTGGATGCAGGAGCACCAGCACGAATACCGGAACTTTGACGCCATGGAGGCGGACATGCCCCGGGTGTACATGACCTTTCTGAACTCCCCGGCCCGCTGGCTGGAGGGTATCACCCCCGGGGCGTACTTCACCCAGTTTGAGGATCCTAAGGATCTGGTGGACTGGCTGTGCGACTACTGCGAAAAGAATGTGCCCGTGCCCGACCTGCTGCTGGACCAGATTCAGGCGGTGGGCAAGCCCTGCGAAAAGCG
>CAYMOM010000217.1:0-2202 GCA_964391995.1 uncultured Faecalibacterium sp. | reverse complement strand
GGGAAAGGGGGTCCGGGGCCGCTACGCAGCGGTACAGTATTAGCGGCCCCGGGCGGCTTTTGGTTCTTTTCGCCGAGACAAAAAGAACATCCCCCTGTACACAGCCTGTGTGCTAAATGTGCGTACTACAGGCCTTACGGCCCCGTGCGCCGCCGTGCACCCATGGGCCTCCCGGCCCAAAAATCAGCTTTCCCTTTTCGCCGAAACGAAAAGTCCACCCATTCCCCGGAACGGCCGCCCGCTCCGGGGTGTTTTAAGGAGAAGACACCATGCTGCTTCACGATTCCCACAACCCACGCTTCCGCCAGCCAGCCGGGCCCGCGCCTGCAGGTGCCTCCATCACCTTCCGCTTTCTGTGTGACGAAGCCGCCTGCGTTGTCCTGCGCACCTGGACGGACAAGGAACTGGCCTACCCCATGACGCCGGACGGCGCCACCTGGTCGGTCCCCCTGACCCTGCCCGATACCCCCGGCCTTTTGTGGTACGATTTCATCATCTACCGCCAAGACGGCCGGGTGCTGCGCTATGGCAACCAGGCGGACCTTCAGGGCGGCGAGGGGCGCGTGTGGCAGGATGGCCTGCATTCCTTCCAACTGACCATTTATGACCCCGCCTTTCAAACTCCCGGCTTCATCCAGGGCGCCAATATCTATCAGATTTTCCCCGACCGCTTTCATCGTGCGCCCACCGCTTCCGTGGATGACCGCACCGACCGCTTTCTTCACGAAAGCTGGGATGACGACCTGCTTCCCCTCAGCGACCCCCGGGGCGGTCAGCACAAGGAGCTGGACTTCTTCGGCGGCACGCTGACAGGCATTGTGGAAAAGCTGCCTTACCTGAAGAACCTGGGCGTGGACGTGATTTACCTGAACCCCATTTTCCGCGCCCGCTCCAACCACCGCTACGATACCGGTGACTACACCTGCGTTGACCCGCTGCTGGGCACCAACGGGGAGTTTCAGGCCCTGTGCGCCGCCGCCAAGGCCCAGGGCATATCCGTGCTGCTGGACGGGGTTTTCTCCCACACGGGGGAGGACAGCGTGTACTTCAACCATTTCGGACATTACAGCAGCGTGGGCGCCTACCAGGGTGAGGAATCGCCCTACTACCGCTGGTATACCTTCAAGGGCAGCCGTGAGGACTACGAAAGCTGGTGGGGTATCCACTCCCTGCCCGCCTGCCGGAAGGATGAGCCCAGCTTCCAGCAGTTTATTCTGGGGGAAAAGGACGGCATCGTGCCCCGGTGGATCCGGGCAGGCGCCAGCGGCTGGCGGCTGGACGTGGCAGACGAGCTGCCCATGGACTTTCTGCGCAAGCTTCGCCGCCGGGTGAAATCCGCCAACCCCCAGGCCCTGGTGCTGGGCGAGGTGTGGGAGGATGCCAGCGCCAAGGTTTCCTATGGCGAGCTGCGCTGCTACTGCACCGGCGACACCCTGGACTCGGTGATGAACTACCCTCTGCGGGACGCCATACTGGCCTTTGCCACCGGCCGCGGTACCGCCAGGGAGCTGGCCCGGCTGATCCGCCACCAGGCCGAGGTGTACCCGCCGGCCTTCCGCTATTCGCTGATGAACCTGCTGGGCTCCCACGACAGGCCCCGTGCCCTGAACACCCTCTGCGCCCGTGACGGTCAGGGCATGGACAAGGCCCAGCAGGAAGCCGTGCGGCTCTCCCCCGGGGAGTACGAGCTGGCTGTGCAGCGATACAAAATGTGCATTGATATTCTTTGCGCCCTTCCCGGCTGCCCAACCATTTATTATGGCGATGAGGCCGGCCTGACCGGCTGCGCCGATCCCTTCTGCCGCAGACCTTTCCCCTGGGGACATGTGGACAAGAGCCTGCACGACTACGTTGCCGCCAAGCTGACCCACCACCGGGAAAGCGATGTGCTGCGCTATGGTCACTGCCTGGTAGATGCCATGGATGATGATACGCTGGTGATTACCCGCTATCTGGATGGCACGGATGCCCTGGGGCGGGACAGCAGCTGCCACAGCAGAGAGGTTTTCACGATTCGCAGGTAAAGGAAAAGGCTTCCCATGAGGGAGGCCTTTTCGTGGGTTTTGGGGAAGTATGCAGGGGGGATGTTCTTTCTCTCTCGCGAGAAAGAACCAAAGAGCGCCCGGGGCCGCTAATACTGTACCGCTGCGTAGCGGCCCCGGACCCCCTTTCCCCCGCAAGGCAATGGGTAGCAACCTCACA
>CAYMOM010000216.1:0-2229 GCA_964391995.1 uncultured Faecalibacterium sp. | reverse complement strand
TGCTGCTGGGCCTGCCGGCCTACGGGCGCATGTGGCGCCAGGTGACCGGCGGCGGTACCGGCCTTCACCAGCGGGCTGCCACCAGCGGAAACAAATTTGTTTCCTTTCCGGAGCTTTTGGCCCTGGAGGCCCAGGGCTATTCCGCCCATTATGATGAGGAAGCCTGCGCTGCCTATTGGTTCAATGGCGAAAACTTCGTCAGCGGCGAGAACGGACGCTCTATTGCCGAAAAGCTGGCCTGGCTCCGGGAGCAAGGCCTTCTGGGCTGCGCCATCTGGAGCTGGAACAATGACCCGGATTCCGCCATGCTTGCGCTGGTCAACGATTGTCAGGGGTTCCGCCCTTGACAATCCCGGCAGGGACGCTGTCCCTGCACCCTGCTTAAGGGACTTCATTCCTTAAGAATCCCATTCGGCGTGTGTGTTTCGTGCGCCGCCCCAGCGGGGGTCACGGCGGGCGACGGGCCCGCCGCGACGCGGGTGCACTCCCTTCTCCACGCCTTTTTCTCTTGACTTTCCTGGCGGATGGGGGTATACTAGGTGCATCTTGACGGATGATGGGGAACATGCTGGCAGGCTGAATGCGGAAAGAGAATGCGGGCCATTGGCTGGAAGCCCGCTGCGCAGGCACCTGCAGGGTACCATCCCCTGACGGCAGGCGCGTCATGCCCGTTAGCGCATGAAGAGTGGTTGTGAAAAACAAGCCGGGTGGAACCGCGGATGCTTATGCAGCATTCGTCCCAGCGATGGGGCGGGTGCTTTTTTGTAATGGCGCAGGCTCCAAATCATCATATAGGAGGAAACGCGGTATGAAAATCATCTACAACAATGGTACCGTGGCTGAATGCCCTGCAGAGGAGGAGCTGCAGGTTATCCGCCACAGCGCGGCCCACATCCTGGCTCAGGCTGTGAAGAACCTGTATCCGGGCGCTCACTTCGCCTATGGCCCGGCAACCGAAAAGGGCTTCCACTACGACATTGACCTGGGGGATGTGAAGCTCAGCGATGAAGACCTGCCTGCCATCGAAAAGGAAATGCAGGCCATCGTAAAGAAAAACCTGCCCATCAAGCCTTTCGCCCTCAGCCGGGACGAGGCCATCAAGCTCATGGAGGAGCGGGGGGAAATCTACAAGGTGGAGCACATTGGCGACCTGCCCGAGGACGCTGTGCTGACCGTCTACCAGCAGGGCGACTACATCGACATGTGCGTTGGCCCGCACCTGTGCTACACCAAGGCCCTGAAGGCCTTCAAGCTCACCGCCCTTTCCGGTGCCTACTGGAAAAACGACAAGAACAACAAGATGCTCACCCGCATCAACGGCATCGCCTTCCGCAATGGCGATGAATTGCAGGATTACCTGAAGCTGATGGAAGAAGCCGAGAAGCGCGACCACCGCCGCATCGGCAAGGAAATGGGCCTGTTCATGTTTGCAGACGAGGCGCCCGGCTTCCCCTTCTTCCTGCCCAAGGGCATGCTGATCAAGAACGCGCTGATTGACTACTGGCGGGACATCCACTACGATGCAGGCTATGTGGAAGTATCCACCCCCATGATGATGAACCGCCACCTGTGGGAAACCAGCGGCCACTGGGATCACTACAAGGACAACATGTACGCCACCAGGATTGACGACGAGGACTTCTGCATCAAGCCCATGAACTGCCCCGGCGGCGTGATGGTCTACCGCAACCAGCCCCACTCCTACCGGGAGCTGCCCATCCGCTGCGGCGAGCTGGGCCTGGTGCACCGGCATGAGCTGAAGGGCGCCCTGCATGGCCTGTTCCGCGTGCGCTGCTTTACCCAGGATGATGCCCACATCTTCATGACTCGTGAGCAGATTCCGGACGAAATCGCCGGCGTGGTGAAGCTGATCAACCAAGTGTATTCCAAGTTTGGCTTTGAATACTTTGTGGAGCTGTCCACCAGGCCTGAGGACTCCATGGGCAGCGATGAGGACTGGGAGGACGCCACCAACGGCCTGAAGGCCGCTCTGGAGCGGATGAACATGCCCTACATCGTCAACGAGGGCGACGGCGCTTTCTATGGCCCGAAGATCGACTTCCACCTGCGTGATTGCCTGGGACGAACCTGGCAGTGCGGCACCATTCAGCTGGACTTCCAGATGCCGCAAAACTTCCAGCTGGAGTATGTGGCCGAGGATGGCTCCAAGAAGCGCCCCATCATGATTCACCGGGTGGTGTACGGCTCCATCGAGCGGTTCATCGGCAT
>CAYMOM010000215.1:0-2255 GCA_964391995.1 uncultured Faecalibacterium sp. | reverse complement strand
GGATGGCGGAAACACCAGCCTTTGCCACCACGCGGGCAATCTTCTTCGCACCAAGATACTTGTGCTTGTATTCACCGCCGTAGATGAAGAAATTCATAAAGTCCATCAGGTCCGGCACAGTCGCCTCGGCGCCTTCCCGCTCCAGCAGCTCCACCAGGTGGTTGTTGGCCAGCGGCATGTACTTGACCAGAATTTCGCCCACAATGCCCACCCGGGGCTTGCGCAGGTTTTCATGAATGGGCAGTTCGTCAAAGGCCTGAACAATCCCTTTGCAAACGGCGGAATACTTCCACTGGCTGCGGTCGTTCACCAGGCTGTCAATGGCGATTTGCTTCCACTTTTCGTGCAGCGCATTGGCGGAGCCTGCTTCCTTTTCGTAGGGACGCACCCGGTAAAGGCAGCGCATGAACAAATCGCCATACACAAGGCCGTGCGCCGCCTTCAGAAGCATCCGTGCAGAAATTTTGAAGCCGCTGTTTTTCTCAAGGCCCACTGCGTTCAGGGAGATGACCGGAATATGACCCAGGTTTACCTTGTCCAGTGCGCGGCGGATGAAGCCAATGTAGTTGCTGGCGCGGCAGCAGCCGCCGGTCTGGGTCATGATAATGGCAAGATGATCCGTATCATAGCGCCCGGACAGCACCGCCTCCATGATCTGCCCTACCACGGTGATGGAGGGGAAGCAGGCATCGTTGTTAACGTACTGGAGGCCCGTGTCAATGGCGGTTCGGTTGTCGTTGTCCAGGACTTCCAAATGGAAGCCGAATTTGTGGAACACCGGTTCCAGAATGTCAAAATGGATGGGGCTCATCTGGGGCGCCAGAATGGTATAGCCTTGGCGGAACATATCCTCGGTAAATTCCACCCGGCGGTAGGCAGCGCTGGACGGTTTTGCGGTAATGTGCTTTTCACGGCGCAGCTTCATGGCGGCAAGCAGGCTGCGGATGCGGATGCGCACCGCACCCAGGTTATTCACCTCATCGATTTTCAGCACGGTGTACAGCTTGTTGCTCTTTTCCAGAATATCATTCACCTGATCGGTGGTTACGGCGTCCAGGCCGCAGCCGAAGGAATTCAGCTGCACCAGTTCCAGATCATCGCGGGTGGAAACAAACTCTGCCGCATTGTACAGCCTGGAATGATACACCCACTGATCCAGCACGCGCAGCGGGCGTTCGCCGCTGTTAAGCAAGGGAAGGCTGTCCTCCGTCAGCACATGCAGGCCGTAGGAGGCAATCAGTTCCGGGATGCCGTGGTTGATTTCCGGGTCGATGTGGTAGGGCCGTCCAGCCAGCACAATGCCGTATTCGCCGCGCTTTTCCATGCACTCAAGCAGCTCCGCGCCCTTTTGCCGGATGTCCGCCTTGGCCCTTTGCTGTTCTGCCCATGCCTTGTGCACAGCGGCGGTTACTTCATCGGCAGGAATCTTCCATTCCCGCTGGCACACGTCAATCAGCCGCTGGGCGGCGGTCTGCTCGCTGGTAAAGGCGATAAAGGGGCGGATGTAATGCACCTCGCCGGAGGAAACCGCCTCGATGTTATTCTTCAGGTTTTCTGCATAGGAAACCACAATAGGACAATTATAGTGGTTTTGCGCATTTTCGCTTTCCTGATGCTCATAGAATACGCAGGGATGGAAGATGGTTTGAATCCCCTGATCGATCAGCCACTGAACGTGCCCGTGGGACAGCTTGGCGGGATAGCATTCCGATTCCGAAGGGATGGATTCCATGCCCCGCTCGTAGAGCTTGCGGGTGGAAAAGGGCGACAGCACGGCGCGAATGCCAAGCTGGCGGAAAAACGTGGCCCAGAATGGGTAGTTCTCATACATGTTCAGCACCCGCGGCAGGCCTACCGTGCCGCGGCGGGCTTCCTGTTCCGTCAGCGGTTCGTACCCAAACAGGCGCTGGCGCTTGTATTCCACCAGGTTTTCGCCCTTGGTGCTGCTATCCGATTGCCCCAGCCCTTTTTCGCAGCGGTTGCCAGTCATGTGTTTTTTGCCGCCGGGAAACTGGTTGATAGTCAGCATACAGCGGTTGGTGCAGCCATTGCAGCGGGCGGTGGAGGTGGTGTATTCCAGGCGGGTGATCTCTTCCATGGGCAGCATGGCTGTGGCCTGACCGGTATAGTGGTTCCGGGCTATCAGCGCCGCGCCAAAGGCACCCATCATGCCGGAGATATCCGGGCAGGTTACTTCCGTCCCGGCAATCTTCTCAAAGGCGCGCAGCACCGCCTGATTGTGGAAGGTGCCGCCC
>CAYMOM010000214.1:0-2259 GCA_964391995.1 uncultured Faecalibacterium sp. | reverse complement strand
CGACCCCGCTACCCCGGACATTTACCGCAAGGTGATGACCTTCGACCTGGCCTGGATGGAAATGGTGTCCGGTCAGCCCGGTGACATGGCGGAGCGCATTGCGGCGGCGGACATGAAGCAATTCGCCCGGGCCATGAAGAACAACCCCAGCATCCTGCGTACTCAGTATGCCCAGGCCCTTTTGCTGGACAGGGACGGGAAGAAGGCGCAGAGCATCCGCCAAGCCTTTGAAAAGGCCACCGAACGCTACCCGCATGCCTGCGAAATAGCCGGTGAGCGGGAACTGCTGGCGCTGACGGATGCGCCGGAGCAATACAAGAAAATGGCCTGCGAAGAAGCAGGCGCTTAAGGAGGAAGCAGCATGAACATCGACCGTTGTGTGGACACCCTTTCCCTGCCCTTGCCGGAGGATATTCTCAAGCGCAAGTGGGCAGGGGATTTGTCCGGCGCTGTGCAGGCCATTGACCTGCGGCTGAAGGAAGACCTGCCGGAAATGCTGCGGGACAGGCTGGTCTGCGAGCGGGAACGCCTTCTGCGCCTGCCCACCCAGTACCCCTGGAACAGGGAGCAAGCCTTTGAGAAGCTCTGCGAAGTGCTGCCAGGCATGACGGAGGAGCAGTTCACCCAGCTGGAATTGGCAGGCCTGGTGGATTTCATTTATCTGAACGGGGAAAAGCGGTATTTTGTGCGCTTCCACAGGACGCTGGCGAAGTATCCGGAGCTGAGTGGCGAAGTCAACCCGGAAAGTCCCTGGCTGGATCCCATGATCCGCACCATCAGGGAAAAAGGGCAGCTGCGCCGCCGCATCACCCTGCGCACGGCGGTGTATTGCGAGGAGGATTGCTTCACCCCCGGTGAATACCTGGTGCATCTGCCCTTCCCCGCCGCCTGCGCCCAGCAGAGCAACATCCGCTTGCTTTCCGGCGACCCGGACGGCATCACCCCGGAGGATGCGCCCGCCCGCACCGCCTGGTGGAACCGGCAGGTGGACGCCTGGCAGAAGTTCCAGCTGACCTACAGCTATGAAAGCTGCATCCGCTATGCCGATCCCCTTCACACCCCTGCACCTGCCGCACCCCTGTACCCCAACGCCGCGCCGCCCTGCGATGACGATCTGGCGGAAAGCGGTGCGTACATCCGCTTCACGCCCTATTTGCGAAACCTGGCGGCGGAATTGTCCCGGGGAGAAACCACCCCTGCGGGCAAGGCCTGGCGGTTCTATGAGTTCATTACCACCAAGGTGAAGTATTCCTTCATGCGGGACTACTTCCAGGTGGATGATCTGGGGGAATACTGCGCCGTGAACCTGAAGGGCGATTGCGGCCTGCAGGCGCTATTGTTCATCATCCTGTGCAGGATTTCCGGCATTCCGGCCCGGTGGCAGAGCGGCCTGAGCATTGACGAGGACGGCGCCGGCAGCCACGACTGGGCGCAATTTTACCTGGATGGCTGGGGATGGCTGTTCTGCGATCCCAGCTATGGCGGCGGTGCCCTGCGCCGGGGCAGCCCGGAGCGCCACGCCTTCTACTTCGGCAATATCGACCCCATGCGCATGGTGGCTAACCGGGTTTACCAGGCGCCGCTTTTCCCGGAAAAGCACGCCCTGCGGGTGGATCCCTACGACAACCAGTCCGGCGAAATGGAGCGCAAGGGTGCAGACGCGCCTTTCAACGGCCGTCAGCTGAACGATGATGGCGAGCTGCTGGGCTGGGAAGACGTGGAGTGAATCTACAAAGTTTCGGAAATTTGAAATTTTGTATTGACAAAAGGACAATCGTGGTGTATCATGGAATCACGGAATTCCGGAGTTCCGAATAATCAAACGAGGCGATACCATGGAACGTAATTTGACTGAGGAAATTGATGCCCTGAAGGAACAGATGAACCAGGTGCTGGCGCTTTTGCAGCCCAAGAAGCAGCCGCCGTATGTGGGCCATGTGCAGTCCATGCCCGGCATGCACCCCGACCCGGCTATTGATGGCCTGATGGCCGGCCTGAACGAAGCCTGCGGCAAGAATGCCAGCGCCGGGCAGATCACTTATATGGGTGTGGTAGCCAGCGGCGGACGGCAGTCCAACTGGATCCGCGCCAACATGAGTGTGGACGGCCTGCTGGCCCTGGGTGAAAACGGCGGCCTGGTGGAAAAGGTGCTGGCCTGCATCGGCAATGCGGACAGGATGAAGCTGCTGATTTCCCTGCTGCGCAAGCCCCAAACCGTGGCGCAGCTGGTGGAGGAAGGCGGCTACTCCTCCACAGGCC
>CAYMOM010000213.1:0-2262 GCA_964391995.1 uncultured Faecalibacterium sp. | reverse complement strand
CCAGGCCAGGTCGAAGGTCATCACCTTGCGGTAAATGTCCGGGGTAGCGGGGTCGTTCATCAGGGCGAGCATCTGCTGCCGGGCCTGCCCCAGGTGCAGGGCGTCCAGCTGGCGGCTGGCGGACAGGCTGGCCAGTGCCATCACCATAGCATTCTTCCGGTCGCCCTCGGGGAAGGTTGGGAAGTACTCCTCCGGCATGTCCTTCAGGCGAACACCCAGGGAAATCTGCTGGTTGATTTTCACCTGCAGCCAGAAGGCCTGGCGGGCGCTCTCGCTGCGGCTGATAGCCAGCAGATTGCTGCCGTCATTGGTGCCGATGAAGGGCAGCAGATTGATGATGCCCAGCAGAGCGCCAATGCCCACGTTCAGCCACAGGGCGATGCTCGCCAGCCCGCCTGCAGGGCACATCCACAGCACCAGGCCGGAAAGCGCCGCCAGCAGGAAGTTCACCAGCACGCCGCCCAGGTTGTACCACACATAGGGGTAATTGCCGCCATTGTATTCCGGCGGGCTCATCAGGCACTGGCCGCCGGTGCCTGCCAGCGCGTACCGGCAGCGGTGCACCCGGCCATCAGCGCCTTTTTCCCACATGATGCTGCCAATGCGGAAGCTGACGAACCCATACCCCGTGAACAATCCGCAAAGCAAATGTCCCGCCTCGTGCAGGATGATATGCAGGTAGAACACCGCCAGAAACAGCACAAAGGCCGCCAGCACATCCGGCAGCGAAAAATCCACCTGGTTCTTCGCCAGCAGTATGCCGCCCACAGCGCCAACCGCCATGCAGCTGACAAAATAGATGACCAGTCCCCAGGGGAATTTCTTCTTTTGCTTCGCCATGGTCAGGCCTCCTTGAATGCGTCTTTGCCAATTTCTCTATAAACGAAATGCCCTGTTTCCTGCTCGTGGAGCAGGAACGGCACAACCTGCGGCGGATAGATTTCCATATGGGGCAGGTCATTTAGGGGCACCCATTTGTATTCCAGGTCAATGCGCTCGCCGCCCAGCTCGTCATAGCCGCGGAAGCTGCCCTCCAGCGGAATGGCAGTCGGGTCATCCAGCGCCACCCTGTAGTACAGGCCGATTTGATGGCAAGGCCGATTGCCCCAGGGGTAGAACACCTCGCCCACCGCCAGCAGCTTGGTGGGCGTTACCGGGGCGTGAAGCTCCTCCATGTATTCCCGCACCAGGGCCTCGGCGTGGGTTTCGCCCAGCATCACATGACCGCCGATGAAGGCATGCTCGGTGGTGCCTGGCGGGCACTGCACCAGCGCCCGACCATTGTGCACCAGGATGCCGGAAACCCGGCAGGAGAAGATGAAGTGCTTATCACGGAAAAGAATGTCCTGCATGGGGTGCCTCCTTTGGGGTGCGCAGCAGCGCACAGGGCCGGAGAGCCCATCGTACACACATTTGACACACAGGGCCTGTGGCGGGGGATGTTCTTTCTCACTCGCGAGAAAGAACCAAAGAGCGACCGGGGCCGCTAATACTGTACCGCGGCGTAGCGGCCCCGGACCCCCTTTCCCCCGCAAGGCAATGGGTAGCAACCTCACAATTCGGCATTGTCGTTCATCCAGCAAAAGCTGTCTGAACTCTGTGCCTCATTGGAACTCCAGGCCGCTTCATCTGCCACTGGCAGCGCGGCCTTCCGTTCCCCCCGGGGGCGATCAGGGACGTGTTGGTCGTCTTGATGGTTATGGGTGCCTTGCGCGCGGCATGTGGCTCGCGCTTTGTGCACAGGTTTGTGGGCTGGTGCGCGGCCTTGACAGGGCATGGTGTAGTGGTGAACTGTGTTCGCCCGCTACGCATCGTCCCTCCCCCACGTCGCGGCGCATCCGTTATGCGCCGTGACCCCCGCTTGAATGGCGCACGCAACGCATCCCGCGAAAGGGATTCTTAAGGGATGAAATCCCTTAAGCGGGTTGTCAGGGCAGCGCCCTGACCCCCGTGGAATGCAAAGGCCCCCTGCACGGGGCAGGGGGCCAGGCGGCGGGGAGGGTTACTCCTGGCCGGCCATCTTCTTATAGGATTCGCGGCGATACTTGGCGTCCTCTTCGGCCTGCTCGAACAGGGTCTTGGCAGCCTCGGGGAACAGCTTCGCCAGCGCGGTGTAACGCACCTCGCCCTTCAGGAACTCCTGATAATCGCCGGTCGGCTCCTTGGAGTCGATGGTCATGGGGTTCTCGTTATCGGGGTTGAAGCGATACAGGGGCCAATAGCCGCAGTCAACAGCCTTGCGGATCTCAGCCTGGGCCAGGC
>CAYMOM010000212.1:0-2265 GCA_964391995.1 uncultured Faecalibacterium sp. | reverse complement strand
CATTTCCGGCAAGGTGCGCCGGGTGGAGCTGCGGGCCAAGGATGCGCAGAAATAAATAAAGCCGCGCGATACGAATACAGTCAGAGGGCCTGCGGACCCTACGACACCACCAAGGTTTCAGGTTGGCCCCCATCTGTTGATGAAGCATATGGGGGCTTTTGTTGTGTCCAAACTGTGAATTTGTTAGCACTCACGCCTGTTGAGTGCTAATTTTCTCTTGCATTTCTTCCGCAGCGGTGCTACAATATTCCCAGAGCAAAAGCTGCTCTCACCAATCAGGAGGTAATTCATATGGCTATTAACATGGAAAAGGGTTCTGTATCCATTGATGCGCAAAACATTATGCCGGTCATCAAGCGCTGGCTGTATTCCGACAAGGATATTTTCCTGCGCGAGGTGGTCAGCAACGGCTGCGATGCCATCACCAAGTTCCGCATGCTGCACCCGGGCACGGAGGAGAGCATGTCCGTCACCGTGTCGGTGGACAAGGAGAACAAGACCATCACCATCAGCGATACCGGCATTGGCATGACTGCCGATGAGGTGCGCCGCTATATCAACCAGGTGGCCTTCTCCTCTGCGGCGGAATTCATGAAGAATTTCGATGACAAGGACAGTGAGAAGGGCGACATCATCGGTCACTTCGGCCTGGGCTTCTACTCGGTTTTCATGGTTTCCGAAAATGTGGAAATTGAAACCCTGTCCCACCAGGAGGGTGCCGAGGCCGTGCACTGGGCATCCCAGGACGGCATGGACTTTGAAATCAGCGCCGGCAGCCGCACGGCCCACGGCACGGACATCATCCTCCACATCAGCGAAGAAGAAAACGAGTTCCTGGAGGTGTGGCGCGTCCGTGAGGTGCTGAACCGCTACTGCGGCTATATGAGCGCACCCATCTACCTGAAGGACGCCAACGCCAAGCCCTTTGAAAAGCAGGTGCCGGTGGAGGGTGAGAAGAACGAGGACGGCTCCCAGAAGACCGAAACCGTCTACGAAATGCCCCAGCCCCAGCTGATCAACGAAACCTCGCCCCTGTGGCTGAAGAAGCCTGCCGACTGCACCGAGGAGGAGTACAAGGCCCTTTACCACAAGATGTTCGGCTACGATGAGCCACTGTTCTGGATTCACCTGAACGTGGACTATCCCTTCAACCTGAAGGGCATCCTGTACTTCCCCAAGCTGAAGAACGATTTCGGCACCCACGAAGGGCAGATCAAGCTGTTCTCCGGCCAGGTGTTTGTGGCGGACAACATTAAGGAAGTCATTCCCGAATTCCTGATGCTGCTCAAGGGCGTGATCGACTGTCCCGACTTGCCGCTGAACGTCAGCCGTTCCTTCCTGCAGAACGACGGCTATGTGAAGAAGATTTCCGCCCACATTACCAAGAAGGTGGCGGACAAGCTCACCAGCCTGTTCAACACCCAGCGGGAAACCTACCAGACCTACTGGGACGATATTGCGCCCTTTGTGAAATATGGCTGCATGAAGGACAGCAAGTTCTTCGAAAGCGTGAAGCCTGTGCTGCTGCTGAAGACCACCAAGGATGAATACCTGACCTTGGAAGAATACGAAAAGCGCAACAGCGAAAAGGCCGGCAAGAAGGTCTTCTACACCAATGATCCCAAGCGCCAGGCGGCCTCGGTGGAATTGTACACCCAGCGCGGCATGGACGTGGCGGTGATGGACACCATTATTGATAGCAATTTCCTGTCCTTTATGGAATACGGCAACTATGGCAAGGAAGAAGCGGAGCAGACCACCTTTGCCCGTGTGGATGCGGATGTATCCGGCCTGACGGAGGAATCCGAGGAAGGCAAGGAGCTGGACGCGGAGAAGCTGCAGAGCCTGTTCCGCAAGGCTCTTGGCAAGGATGAGCTGCCTGTGAAGCTGGAGGCCCTGGCCAATGCTGACATGTGCGCCATGGTTACCGAGGACGAGCAGACCCGCCGCTTTAAGGAAATGAGCCGCCTGTACGGTCAGCCCATGTCCATGCCCGACCAGTTCACCCTGGTGCTGAACCGCCGCTGCGCCACCATTCAGGCTCTGGCTGCCCGCGACCCGGAGGACGAAACCACCGCCCTGCTCTGCCAGCAGGTGTACGACCTGGCCCGCATGGCTGCCCAGCCCCTGGAGGCCGAGGAAATCACTGCCTTCCTGGCCCGCAGCCAAAAGCTCCTCTCCATGCTTGCGTAACCAGGGGCGCTGCCCCTGGACCCCGCTTAAGGGCCGAAAGGCCCTTAAGAATCCCGGGCGAGACAGCCCGGC
>CAYMOM010000211.1:0-2303 GCA_964391995.1 uncultured Faecalibacterium sp. | reverse complement strand
ACCGTTCTGGTGCCGGAGGAAGGCCGCTGCCTGACGGATTACGGCCTGGCGCCGGATGGCTCCGGACAGATCCTTTGGACGGATGGCACCCTGGTGAATTCTTCCGTGAACTACGTCCATCAGAAGGACGCCCGCCTCCACACGCCCATTGGGCAGCTGCTGCATCTTCCCCCATGGCAGCCGGCGGGCAGTGAATGGCCAGCATGTCCGTAAGCGCCTGCTGACCGACCTCGCTGGGCGGCATGGCGGGCATCATGCCTGTGCATTCCGTGGCGGATGCCGTCTGGTCAATGCTGTAGAAGGATGCATCCATTTCTTTGTCCATCATCAAAACCTCCTTTGCGGAGGACAGTATGCCCGCTTTTTCATTGCGAAAAAGCGGGATGTTTTTCTATTTTCCAGCTTGACAGGCTGACCATCTTCAAGTATAGTATTATTAGTTAAGAAAAAGACAATTTATTTAAGATAATAGCTGAACTAAAGCATCGGAGGTGAGCTGCTTGCCCCATATTCATTCCCTGCGGGAAGGCCTGCCGGTTTTCCGGGCGCTGAACTCCGAGATACGCATTGGCATGATGGAGCTGCTGTACCAGGAAGGCCCCATGAGCATGGGCGCCCTGGCCCAGCGGCTGGGCATGACCGCCGGGGCGCTGACACCCCATGTGAAGGCGTTGACGGACTGCGGCCTGATTGTCCAGGAGATGACCAGCGGCAAGCATGGCCTGCAGAAAAGGTGCATCCCCACGGACGAGAGCATTGTCATTGACCCGGGCCGCCAGCGCCGGGCCTACCGGCTGTATGAAACGGAGCTGGGCGTGGGCCAGTATGCCACATGGGATGTGGCGCCCACCTGCGGCATCTGCACGCGGGAAAAGGTGATAGGCCAGGTGGACGACCCCCGGTTTTTCGCCAGCCCGGAGCGCTTTCATGGGGATATTCTGTGGTTCAGCCATGGATATGTGGAGTACATGCTGCCGTGCTTTCTCCAGCCCGAGCAGGAGCCGGTGGAACTGCAGCTGTCCATGGAGCTTTCCTCCGAGGCACCCGGCTATGCGGAAAGCTGGCCCAGCGATATCTATTTCAGCCTGAACGGCGTACCTCTGGGCTATTGGACAAGCCCAGGTGATTTCGGCCGGGTGCCCGGGGTGTACAACCCGGAATGGTGGAAGCGGGAATGGAACCAGCACGGGCTGTACACCATGCTGTGCATCAACAAAAACGGCGCCTATATCAATGGCGTCCGCATGGGGGATGCAACCCTCCAGCAGCTGCACATTCAGCCGGGCAAGCCCATCTCCTTCCGCATCGAATCCCCCGAAAACGCAGAGCACTGCGGCGGCGTGACCCTGTTTGGTCACTCCTTCGGCAACTACCCCCAGGACATCCGCATACGGATGCAATACAAGGAAAAAGGCGACACACAGGGCAACCTGTAACAGCATATTTGAAGGAGGATCATCATGAAAAAGGCAAAGCTGATTCTGGACAAGGACTATGTGATTTCCGATGTGGACAAGCGTCTCTTCGGCTCCTTTATCGAGCATCTGGGCCGGGCGGTGTACACGGGCATCTACCAGCCCGGTCATCCTGCGGCGGACAAGCTGGGCTTCCGCAGGGATGTGATTGACCTGGTGCGCAAGCTGAACGTGCCCATCACCCGCTACCCCGGCGGCAACTTTGTTTCCGGCTTCAACTGGGAGGATTCCATCGGCCCCGTGGCGGACAGGCCCAAGCGCCTGGACCTGGCCTGGAAAACCACCGAAACCAACGAGGTGGGCCTCCACGAATTCTGCTCCTGGGCCAAGGAGGCCGGTACCGAGGTGATGTACGCCGTCAACCTGGGTACCCGGGGTGCCGATGCGGCCCGGAATGTGGTGGAGTATGCCAACCACAAGGGCGGCAGCTACTGGTCCGACCTGCGCATCAAGAACGGCGCCAAGGATCCCCTGGGCATCAAGCTGTGGTGCCTGGGCAACGAAATGGACGGCCCCTGGCAGATGGGCGCCAAGACTGCCTACGAATATGGCCGGGTGGCCAATGAGGCCGCCAAGGTAATGAAATGGGTGGATAACTCCATTGAAACCGTGGCCTGCGGCTCCTCCAACACGGAAATGCCCACCTTTGGCGAGTGGGAATACACCATGCTGACCGAGTGCTATGACAATGTGGACTATGTGTCCCTGCACCGGTACTACGGCAATCCCCACAACGATACCAGCGATTTCCTGGCCTCCAGCATGAACCTGGATGAGTTCATCAAAACCGTGGCCTCCATCTGCGATGCGGTGAAGGGCAAGAAGCAC
>CAYMOM010000210.1:0-2329 GCA_964391995.1 uncultured Faecalibacterium sp. | reverse complement strand
TCCATCAGCTCCTCGGTTTCATGGGGGTTCATGCCGGCGGCAGGCTCGTCCAGGAGGAGCAGGGAGGGATTCGTAGCAAGAGCACGGACAATCTCCAGCCTGCGCTGTGCGCCATAGGGCAGGGAGCCGGCCTTCACATCCGCCATGTCCTGCATGTCGAAAATGGAAAGCAGGTCCAGGGCCTGGGTGTGCTGCTTTTTCTCCTGCTGCCAGTAGTTCGGCAGGCGAAAAATGCCGGAAAACATGCCGTATTTCACCTGGTTGTGCAGGCCGATGCGCACGTTTTCCTCCACGGTCATGTTGCCGAAAAGGCGGATGTTCTGAAAGGTGCGGGCAATGCCGGCCTTGTTGGCCTGAACGGTGTTCATGCTGTGGGTGTCCTTGCCGTTGATCAGCACGGTACCGGTGGTGGGCTGGTACACCTTGGTCAGCAGGTTGAACACGGTGGTCTTGCCGGCGCCGTTGGGGCCGATCAGCCCGGCAATCTCCGTTTTGCCGATGATGAGGTTGAAATCGTCCACGGCCTTCAGGCCGCCAAACTCAATGCCCAGGTGCCGGGCCTCCAGCACGGGCGCCTTGTCGATGTCCCGCTCGGGCACAATGGCCATGGAGGGCACGGGAACCATTTTCGTGTCAGACTTGCGCTTCACCTGCGTCATGCGGCCTCACCTCCCTGGGCGTGGTTCTTCTTTCTGGGGCGGATGCGCTCCGTCAGCCGGCGGAGCAGGGGGCTGTTGGTGGCCAGCATGACCACAATCAGCACAATGGCGTATACCAGCATGCGGTAATCGCTGAAGGTGCGCAGCATTTCCGGCAGGATGGTCAGCACGGTGGCGGCAATGATGCTGCCGCGAATGCTGCCAATGCCGCCCAGCACCACAAACACCAGCACCAGGATGGAGGTATCGAACCGGAACTTGGCAGCGGTAACGGTGGAGAAGTTCAGGCCGAACAGCGCACCGGCCATGCCCGCCAGGGCGGCGGAGGTCACAAAGGCCATCATGCGGTACTTGGTCACGTTGATGCCCATGCTCTCGGCGGCAATCCGGTTGTCCCGCACAGCCATAATCGCCCGGCCGGAGCGGCTGTTGATCAGGTTCAGCACCACAAACAGGGTGAAGAGAATCAGCACAAAGCCCATGGTGAAGGTGGATATCTTGTCCACGCCGGTGGCGCCGGCAGGGCCGTTCACCAGCATTTTGCCGGGCAGGTTGGGATTGCTGAAGCCAATGTACAGCCGGGCGCCATCCAGGGAGAAGTACAGGCAGTTCATCACGTTGCGGATGATTTCGCCAAAGGCCAGGGTGACGATGGCCAGGTAGTCCCCCTGCAGGCGCAGCACGGGAATGCCGATCAGCACGCCTGCCAGGCCTGCCAGCACGCCGCCTGTTACCATGGCGAGAATCAGGCGCAGGGTTTCGTTTTCCATTTGGAAGGCGCTGACCAGCCAGGAGGACATGACAATGCCGGAAAAGGCGCCCACGCTCATGAATCCTGCGTGGCCCAGGGACAGTTCGCCGGAGATGCCCACCGTCAGGTTGAGGGAAACCGCCATAACAATGTACACGCAGATGGGCACCAGCTGGCCCTTCAGGGAGCGGCTCATCTTAAACCCGGGGATGATCCCCTCAATGGCAATCTGGCAGATGATGTACGCCACAATCACCATGGCGTAGGTGATGAGGTTGCTTCGGAAATTCTTTTTGCTTTTCATGCCGCTCACCTCACACTTTCTCGTGAACTTTTTTGCCCAGCAGGCCTGTGGGCTTCACCAGCAGCACCACAATCAGCACCGCGAAAACGAAGGCGTCCCCCAGCTCGGTGGACACATACGCCTTGCCGAGAATCTCAATCACACCCAGCAAAAGGCCGCCGATCAGCGCGCCGGGAATGGAGCCGATGCCGCCAAACACCGCCGCCGTGAAGGCCTTGATGCCGGGCATGGAGCCGGTGGTGGGCATCAGCGCCGGATAGGCGGAGCACAGCAGCACGCCGGCAACAGCCGCCAGAGCGGAGCCGATGGCGAAGGTCAGGGAGATGGTGGCGTTCACATTGATGCCCATCAGCTCTGCCGCGCCCTTGTCCTCGGACACGGCGCGCATGGCACGGCCCAGCTTGGTTTTGCCGGTGAACAGGGTCAGCGCCACCATAATCACAATGTTCGCCAGCACCGTAACCATGGTGGTGCCGGAAATCAGCAGCTGCCCGTCCAGCAGGGACAGGGTGGGCAGGTTGATGACAGAGGGGAAGCTGATGGGATTGGCGCCCCAGATGAGCTGGGCGGCGTTTTGCAGGAAATAGCTGACGCCGATGGCGGTGATCAGCACCG
>CAYMOM010000209.1:0-2333 GCA_964391995.1 uncultured Faecalibacterium sp. | reverse complement strand
GTTTTGTATGTCAGAATAGATAAGAACAGAAAAATACCGATAACAGTTTTTATACGTGTTTTAGGATTAGGGTCTGATAGTGAAATATTAGATTATTTTGGAGATAATGATCAGATAAGAGCAACAATAGAAAAAGATTCATGTAAGAACATGGAAGAAGCTTTATTTGAAATATATAGGAAGTTAAGGCCAGGAGAACCTCCAACAATAGAAAGTGCTCAAGCACACATAAACATGTTGTTTTTTGATCCAAGAAGATATGATATTTCTAGAGTTGGTAGATATAAATATAATAAGAAATTAGGAATATCTGGTAGACTTTCTGGACAAGTCCTATCTCAGATGATAGTCAATCCATTAACAGGAGAGATTATGGCTGAGGCAGGAGATAGTATATCTAAAGAAAAAGCAAAAGAAATAGAAGATGCGGGAGTTAGTGTTGCATATATTACAGTTGGAGAAAAAGAAGTAAAAATTATTTCTAATGGAATGGTAGAAATAAATGATTTTCTAGATTTTGATGCAAGAAAAGAATGTGGAGTAAAAGAAAGAGTTCGTTTTAGTATATTAGCTGAGATACTTGAATCTTGTGAGACTAAAGAAGAACTTAAAAGAGCAATTAAAAGCAGAATGGACGAATTAGTTCCAAGGAATATCATAATAGATGATATTTTTGCATCTATAAATTATATGAACTGTTTACATTATGGTATAGGTTTTACTGATGACATAGATCATTTAGGTAATAGAAGAATTCGTTCTGTAGGTGAGCTTCTTCAAAATCAGTTTAGAATTGGTTTTGCAAGATTAGAAAGAGTAATAAGAGAAAGAATGGCATTACAATCTCAGGATTTAGAAGTAGTTACTCCAAATGCATTAATAAATATAAGACCAGTAGTAGCATCGATCAAAGAATTCTTTGGATCATCTCCACTATCTCAATTTATGGATCAAACTAATCCATTAGCGGAGTTAACACATAAGAGACGTCTTTCAGCGTTGGGACCAGGAGGATTATCCAGAGATAGAGCTGGATTCGAAGTAAGAGACGTTCATTATAGTCACTATGGACGTATGTGTCCTATAGAGACGCCAGAAGGACCTAACATAGGATTAATATCATATTTAGCAACTTTTGCTAAGATAAATGAATATGGTTTTATAGAAGCACCTTTTAGAAGAGTTGACAAAGAAACAGGGGTAGTGACTTCAGAGGTTGTATACATGACAGCCGACATGGAAGATGACTATATAGTTATTCAAGCAAATGAACCTTTAGATGAGCAAGGTAGATTTAAGAATGAGAAAGTAAATGGTAGATACAGAGATGAGTTTGTTGAAGTAGAAAGAAGTAGAGCTGACTTTATGGATGTTTCTCCGAGAATGGTAGTTTCTGTAGCAACATCGATGATACCGTTCTTAGAAAATGATGATGCTAACAGAGCACTTATGGGATCCAACATGCAACGTCAAGCAGTTCCATTATTAAAAACAGAATCCCCTATAGTTGGAACAGGAATGGAGTATAAAGCAGGGGTAGACTCAGGTGTATGTATTTTATCTAAAGAAGATGGATATATTTCATCAGTTTCAGCTGATTATATAACAGTTGTATATGATTCAGATAGAGAAGAAACATTTAGATTATTGAAATTTATGAGGTCGAACCAAGGTACATGTATAAACCAAATTCCGATAGTATCTGTTGGACAAAGAGTAAAAGCAGGAGAAGTATTAGCAGATGGACCATCCACATGTGGAGGAGAAATAAGTTTAGGTAAAAATGCTTTAATAGGCTTCATGACATGGGAAGGTTATAATTACGAAGATGCAGTTCTTATAAGCGAAAAGATAGTAAGAGAAGATGTATATACATCAATTCATATAGAAGAATATGAAATAGAATCAAGAGATACTAAGTTAGGACCAGAGGAAATAACCAGAGATATTCCAAACGTAAACGAAGATTTATTAAAAGATTTAGATGAAAATGGTATTATAAGAATCGGAGCAGAAGTAACAGCAGGAGATATCTTAGTTGGAAAAGTAACTCCTAAAGGAGAGACTGAACTTACTGCTGAAGAAAAACTATTAAGAGCTATATTCGGGGAAAAAGCAAGAGAAGTAAGGGATACTTCATTAAGAGTTCCGCATGGTGAATATGGAATAATAGTAGATGTAAAAGTTTTCACTAGAGAAGATAGTAGAGACGAGTTACAACCAGGGGTAAACAAAGTAGTAAGGTGTTACATTGCACAGAAGAGAAAGATTTCTGTCGGCGATAAGATGGCTGGTAGACACGGACATAAGGGTGTAGTATCAAGAATATTACC
>CAYMOM010000208.1:0-2342 GCA_964391995.1 uncultured Faecalibacterium sp. | reverse complement strand
GTGCCACCCTGCTTCGCGGCAAAAGCGCCGCCTTGTTTCCCCTGTAACGTGAGGCCCACGCCCGGCTCTCGCCGGGTGGCTCCGAGGTGTCTCCGCACGGCGCCCGGCGGGAATTTTCAGCATGCCTTCCCTCTCTGCAGCCGGCCTTGGTGCGCTCTTCTCATCACAGCCATACAGGGATTTTAGCAGGATTTCTTGGCCTTGTCAACGGTTTACCATGAGGATTTCAGCGCCTTCTGCACGCAGGCCTGGTGGTCGCTGTCCACCTTGCCGGTGCCGTGGGTTTTGCTGCCGGTAAAATGGATGCAGAAATGCCCGTCAAAGCCATTGTCAATGGTGGATGTGCCGTGGGGCATGCCGTTCATGGAGGCGGCGTACACATGCCCGTTGTACTTCACCAGAATGGCCCTGCGGCTCCAGCTCCAGCTGCCGCCGTAGATGGCCTTCAGGGTGGCGGTGTCCTCCTTGCTGGCAGGCTGGGTGTCCATGTGGCTGGCGCCGCTCCACCGCACGGCATTGAAGGTCTTGCCGGTGTTCACATCCTTGATGACTACCTTCGCGCCCTTGGGGATGGTGTTCTCGTGTCCGAACCATTCCAGGGATTCCGTCTTGATGCTTTCCTCCGCCGCGGAACCGCCGTACAGTGCGTTTAATGTCTTTTTCCCGGCAATGCCGTCCCGGGTCAGGCCCTTTTGCTTCTGATAGGCCTTCACTGCCGCCGTGGTGCCGCTGCCGTACACCCCATCGATTTTCCCGGCGTACAGGCCCTTTTCCTGCAGCGCCTGCTGGAGTTTCTTCACCTGGCTGCCCGTGCTGCCCGGGCGCAGGGTAGCAAGGCCGGCGGTGCTCTGGGCCGCGCCGGTTCCGGCGGCGGACGCATCCTTCACATCGCCAGAGGCCTTCACGTATTTCTTCATTACGTATCCGGTATATTTGCCGTAGTTCACCTTATACCAGTCGCCTGTGGAGGAAAGGATGTACACCGTATCCCCCTTGCCCAGGGTCTGCAGGGCCTTGCTGGACTTGCTGGCGGATTTCCGCAGCACCAGGGCCTTGGTATTCACCGTGCCTTCAGCCGCCAGGGCCGCGGAGGTAGCCATCATCAGCGCCGCTGCCAGGCAACCGGCCGCCAGGCGCCGCCAATGTTTGAGCTTCATGGTTCATCAGCTCCTTTCGACCGTATGTTATTACATTTCTGTTAAATTTTCAATACATCTACTGTCATATTTACAAAAATGTAATCATTCCCCACAAGCGTAGTTTTTTTGTGCAATCGGGGTTGACAAACGGGTGCATATGGCGTATAATCATCTCTGGTTTTGAAGAAACCTGTGCCGTAGACAGCCGGTATCCGCAAGGATCCAAGGGAGCGCCGCTCCGCCTGCCGAGGTGTGAAGGATAGTTTTTCTGTGCAAAGCTCTCCCTTGCGCCTGCGCAAGGGTTTTCTTTTACTCCCGAACCATTGAGGAGGTGCAAGAAGAATGAGCAAGAATCGTGAGTTGAAGGTGCAGGTCGTGGCTGACATTGTTGAGAAGCTCAAGAATGCTCAGTCCATGGTGGTCTGCTCCTACAGCGGTCTGACCGTGGAGCAGGTGACCAGCCTGCGCAAGCTGTGCCGCGAGCAGGAGGTTCAGTACTGCGTGCTGAAGAACCGCCTGGTGCTGCGTGCCCTGCACGAACTGGGCATCGATGGCCTGGACAACCTGATGGAGGGCCCCAACGCCTTTGTGTTCTCCACCAAGGACGTGACCAACGCCCCCAAGATCGTCAACGACTTCATCGAGAAGAACAAGCTGCAGTCCCTGGAGATCAAGGGTGGCCTGATGGGCACCGAGATCCTGGACGCCGCCGGCGTGAAGGCCCTGGCCGCACTGCCCAGCCGCGAGGAGCTGCTGGCCACCATGGTGGGCTGCCTGGTCTCCCCCGTGTCTGCGCTGGTTGCCGTGCTGGACGAGATCGCCGAGAAGAAGGCTGCCTGATCCCCCTGGCCGCTTGACGGCCGCATAAACAAACCGACATTTTCTACATTTGGAGGGAAAATACAATGACTCATCAGGAAATTCTGGACGCTATCAAGTCCATGACGCTGCTGGAGATCAAGGAACTGGTTGACGCCATGAAGGAAGAGTTCGGCGTGACCGGCGCCATCGCCGTTGCCGGCGGTGCTGCCCCCGCTGCCGCTGCTGCTGCCGAGGAAGAGAAGACCGAGTTCGACGTTGTGCTGAAGGACGCCGGCTCCGAGAAGATCAAGGTCATCAAGGTTGTGCGCGAAGTCGTGTCCGGCCTGGGCCTGAAGGAAGCCAAGGAAATCGTGGAGTCCGCTCCCAAGACCATCAAGGAAG
>CAYMOM010000207.1:0-2384 GCA_964391995.1 uncultured Faecalibacterium sp. | reverse complement strand
CACTCGTCAGGGGATGGAAGAAGGTCCTCCCCGACCATGAGATCTTCATGGACGGGGATGCGTACGCGATAGTCGCAAGGCCCCACAAGGTGGTCGCATGACCGCGACCTATGACGGCCGCCTCGTCGTCGACGGGAAGCTGAAGAAGGTCCTCCCCTGCTGTGAGATCATGGCGGAGGCCGCCTTCACACCCGTCCTCTACGTCGGGTCCGTGAACCGCACCCCCGCACTTCTGCTAAGACTCGCCGAGAAGAGGACCAAGCAGGTCCATGTGTGCCCATTCTGCGGTGCCGAGGTCGAGGTGAGGCAGTGATGCCCGACACACTGGTCAATCCGGCCATCTACGACAGGCACGCATGGATCATCCGCATGCTCATGGATGGGCCCCTGTCCCTGAGACAGATCCACGCCGCGAGCACGGCGACCGACCACGGGACACTGGACAGGCTCATGTGGGACCTCCATCAGATGGTGGACGAGGACATCATCACCATGGACGGCGGACTCATCAGGCTGGCCAAGGTCCCTTACACCTACGTCCACACCGAGGTCCGCAGGCTCCAGAGACTGATGGACACCGCCATCCGCACCGGCGGACTCACCGTCCGTCAGGTGGACCGCATGGCATCGCTTCTGGTCACGCTGGACGAATATTATCAGGATGAGAAAAGAACAGAGGGAGAGGAATGAGATCCATTGAAGAGGCGATGGAGGTCGCCGC
This sequence comes from uncultured Faecalibacterium sp., assembly GCA_964391995.1. Lineage (GTDB taxonomy): Bacteria > Bacillota > Clostridia > Christensenellales > Aristaeellaceae > UBA11524. The sequence continues at coordinate 1,663 of CAYMOM010000207.1, read as the reverse complement.
AATAGCGCAGGAATCCCTTGTCCGCATCTTCGAGGGCAAGGACCTGACGAATTATCAAAGGGTGACGGTCCGCAACGCCATCAGTGCGCTCGGACAGATCGCCGACAGGGACACGACCAAATGGGTCGTGGCCAGATGCACACAGTGCGAACTGCCCTGCTCCGTGTGGCAGGAGACGGGGCAGGACCATCACGGTCTGGAATGCCCCATGCCCGACAGGGAGGCCAGATGGGACATCCTGGATGAGGAAAAGCTCATGGATGAGATCGTGGCCACATTGAGGACACATGGGAGGATGAGCATCCATCAGGCGAGGGACACCATCAGGGATGAGTTCAACCTCGGATTCACGGCATCGGAGAAACTCCTCCAGAAGCTGGTCATCGCACGTCCGCAGGTCAAGGTCCATCCCCAGACGCTGGAGGTGGAGGAATGAAATTCTACGAGGGTCGCAGGACCCTCCCCAACGCCGCCGAGGTCCAGGACATCCTCCGCAGGCTCGGAAGCCCCAAGACGGTCAGTCAGCTCAGCAATGAGTCCGGCATGCACCCCCTCAAGGTCACGCCGGCGCTGAGGATCCTGTCCGCCAAGCACCTCATCATCGAGACCGACACCGACCCCGACAGGTTCATGAGGGTGATCTGATGGACCCGAAAAGCCCACAGATCCACCTCAACCTGAATCAGGCCCTTTACAAGGACGTTCAGGAGGTCGCATCCCGTGCAGGGATGACCATCGCGGAGTATGCGAGGAGCGCCCTCATCTGGGCTGTCTACGGCTACAACCCGCTCCACCCCATGCCCAAGGAGGACGATGACGATGAGTGAGAGGACCGTGTCGGAGATCAGGGATGACATAATCGTCTTCCTCGACGATGCACACACCAAGAAGGAGATCCTCGAGACCATCGACGCATCCCCCGACATCATCGACCTCATCATGCTCGGACTCGCAAGGGATGGGAGGATCGCACTCGCACCCGGCACGAATGCCCAGAAATGGCAGACGAGGACACAGGTGAAGCGCACCCTCGCCAGACTGGACGCGGAGGTGGAGTGATGGCTCCTCGCATCTACACAATCAAGGACAGGAGCATCACGGGCAAGAGCATGGGCCGTCTGTGTGAGCGTCTGGAGATGAGGGGCCTTTACATGGACGGCAACCCCGTCGATGTCTACGAGTACACGACAGGCGAGTTGATCACACAGATCAGGAAGGGTCCCCGCGGGAAATGGGAGTGCTGGTCCGAGCTGGAGGACAAGGAGGACTACTCGAGATCGGCATGCTGGCGTGCGGTCATGATGCCCAAGCACGAACCCCGCCTCAAGGAGGTCATCGGATGACACCCGCCCAGAGGGACAGGTGGCTGTCGGGCAGGCCCGGGGCCAAGGCGATCTACGACTATCTCAAGGAGCACGGCGAGAGCACCCCGCAGGAGATCGCGAAGGCGTGCCCGGGCATGTCCATGTCCGAGCGCAGGTCCGCGATAATGTCCATGAGGCAGTGGGGCATCGTCGAGAAGGTGCCCTATCAGGCCGCCGACCGCATCAAATGGAGGGTCTCGAGATGACGCAGATCAGCTTCGACGACCTCTCCAGAGGCACGGGCCACAGGCGCACATGCCGCCATCTGGTCCGCACGCAGTCCACGGGACGCGTCGTGG
>CAYMOM010000206.1:0-2385 GCA_964391995.1 uncultured Faecalibacterium sp. | reverse complement strand
AGCACATCTGCAAAGCTTTTCATCGCGCATGCCTCCTCTCAGCATTTGCACCGATTCTACCACATTCGCCACTTGATTGCAAGCAAAAAGCGCAGCCCATTGCAGACTGCGCCATTTTTGTTACTTGGAATACTTGGGCCGTGCGGTGTAGGTGGTGTGGAGCAGCTCGTGAGCCTTGTGGCTGTTGGGCTTTTCCAGATACTCGTCGTAGAGCTTCTTGATGGAGGGATTCTCGTGGCTCTTGCGGATCGCCTTGCCCGCATCCTCACGGTACAGGGCATCGGCACGCAGGGCCTTGGGGTCGCACTCCATGCGCTTCTGGGCGGACACAATGGGCTGACCGCCGCCGGTCACGCAGCCGCCGGGGCAGCCCATGACCTCGATGAAGTGGTAGGTCTTCTCGCCGGCCTTGATGGCGTCCAGCAGCTTGGCGGCATTGGCAGTGCCATGGGCCACAGCCACGTTCAGGGTCAGGTCGCCCACCTTCACGGAGGCTTCCTTCACGCCTTCCACGCCGCGGACAGCGCCGAATTCCACATTCTCCAGGGTTTCGCCGGTCACCAGCTCGTAAGCGGTGCGCAGGGCAGCTTCCATCACGCCGCCGGTGGCTCCAAAGATGACGCCAGCGCCGGTGGACTCGCCCAGCATGTCGTCAAAGTCCTCGTCCGCCAGGTGGTTGAAGTCAATGCCGGCTTCCTTGATCATCTTCGCCAGCTCGCGGGTGGTGATAACCACATCCACATCAGCCAGGCCGTTGACGCTCAGCTCGGGGCGGGCAGCCTCGTACTTCTTGGCGGTGCAGGGCATGACGGACACAACTGCGATGTCCTTGGGATCAATGCCGGCCTTCTGGGCATAGTAGCTCTTGATCATGGCGCCTTCCATCTCGTGGGGAGATTTGCAGGAAGACAGGTTCGGGATGAACTCGGGATAGTAATGCTCGCAGAACTTGATCCAGCCAGGAGAGCAGGAGGTAATCATGGGCAGCACGCCACCATTGTTCAGGCGGCCGATCAGCTCGGTGCCTTCCTCCATGATGGTCAGGTCAGCAGCCCAGTCAGTGTCGAACACCTTGTCGAAGCCCAGGCGGCGCAGGGCAGCCACCATCTTGCCGGTGACCAGGGTGCCAATCTCCATGCCGAATTCCTCGCCCAGGGCGGCGCGGACGGCGGGAGCAGGCTGCACAACCACATGCTTCTTGGGGTCAGCCAGGAGATCCCACACCTGCTTGGTGCCGTCCTTCTCATACAGGGCGCCAACGGGGCAGGCGGCGATGCACTGGCCGCAGTTGATGCAGCTCATTTCCGCCAGCTTCATGTTCCAGGGAGATTCGATGGAGGTCAGGAAGCCGCGGTGTACCGGGCCGATGACGCCCACAGCCTGGGTCTTGTTGCAGGCGGCGATGCAGCGGCGGCACAGCACGCACTTGTTGTTGTCGCGAACGATGGAGGGAGACAGATCGTCGATGTCATACTTGTTCATGGCACCGGCAAAGCGGTCGCCGTCCTCCACGCCCAGGTCGTTGCACAGGGCCTGCAGCTCGCACTTCTGGTTGCGGGGGCAGGTCAGGCAGCGCTTGTCGTGGTTGGAGAGCAGCAGCTCCAGGTTCACCTTGCGGGCCTTACGGATGGCAGGGGTGTTGGTCTTCACAACCATGTTGGGCGCAACGGGCAGCACGCAGGCGGCCTGCAGGGCGCGGGCGCCGGTGTCCACCATGCACAGGCGGCAGGCGCCAATCTGGTTGATGTCCTTCAAATAGCACAGGGTGGGGATGTTGATACCAGCCTTCTTCGCGGCTTCCAGAACCGTCGTGCCAGCGGGAACTTCAACACTCACGCCGTCAATCGTCAGTTGAATCAGCTGTTCCATTGTTTCGTCCTCCTTTGCACGTTAGTTCTTGATGATGGCGCCGAAGCGGCACTTCTCAATGCAAGCGCCGCACTTGAGGCACTTGGTGGTATCGATCTTATGCTGGCTGCGCACCTCGCCGGAAATAGCGCCAGCCGGGCAAACCTTGGAGCACAGGGTGCAGCCGCGGCACTTATCGGTAATGACATAGCTCAGCAGCTTCTGGCAGTGGTGGGCCGGGCAGCGCTTTTCCTTGATGTGGGCCTCATACTCGCTGCGGAAATACTTCAGGGTGGACAGCACGGGGTTGGGAGCCGTCTGGCCCAGGCCGCACAGGGCGGTAGCCTTGATGTTCTCCGCCAGGGCTTCCAGCTTTTCGATGTCGCCTTCCTCGCCCTTGCCCTCGGTGATCCGCTCCAGAATCTCCAGCATGCGGCGGGTGCCAACGCGGCAGGGGGTGCACTTGCCGCAGCTCTCATCCACGGTGAAGTCCAGGAAGAAGCGGGCAATATCCACCATGCAGTTGTCTTCGTCCAT
>CAYMOM010000205.1:0-2391 GCA_964391995.1 uncultured Faecalibacterium sp. | reverse complement strand
TGCTGCGGTACACCTTGTCGGAAGGGTCGCGGAGGGAGGGATACTTGCTCCAGTTCTCCAGGGTGTCCTCCACGGTCTGCTGCACATCGGTATCAATCGCCAGCTTCACATGGTAGCCGGCGGTGCGCAGCTTGTTTTCCATGGCGTTGCGGTTTGCGGTGGTGTCATCCAGGCCTTCCATTTCCAGCAGGATGTCCACCACCTCGCTGACGGCATACTCCACATAATGGGCATAGGCATACATGCCCGTGCCGGTGGTGGGATCCTCCTTCAGCACATTGGCTGTGGCAGGGTTCAGCGCCTCCTGATACTGCTCGTAGGTAATGAACTGGTTCTCATACATGCAGCGCAGCACATAGTCCGTCCTGTCGTTGGTGATGCCTACATAGTCCACACCTTCCTTGGAGCGGGTGTAGAGGTTCCGGCGGGGGTTGTAGTAATAGGGGCTGTTGCAGGTGCCTGCCAGGATGGCGCATTCCCGCAGGGTCAGCTGGCTCAGGGCCTTGCCGAAATAGCCTTCGGCAGCGGTCTGCACACCGTAATAGTTTTCCCCCAGCCAGATGGTGTTCAGGTACGCCTCCAGAATCTCGTCCTTGGTGTACTTCTGCTCCAACTGCATAGCCAGGTAGGCTTCCTGAATCTTCCGCTTGTAGCTCTGCTCGCTGGAAAGCAGGGTGTTCTTAATCAGCTGCTGGGTGATGGTGGAGCCGCCCTGGGTGGAGGAGGAAGCCAGGTTGGACACAAAGGCGCCCACAATACGCTTCAGGTCGATGCCGGAATGGGTGTAAAACCGGGCGTCCTCCACCGCCACAAAGGCCTGCTGCAGATACTTGGGCATGGCGGCGATGGACACCATCACCCGATTCTCAATGCCCTTGTATTCGGTGATAAGGTTGCCGTTGGCATCATAAATAAAGGATGTCTGCGCCTGGTCCTGCAGGGAGGCCAGGTTCAGGTCCGGGGCAGTTTCCATATAGCCTTTGGCAATGCCCGCCACCGCGCCGATGCCTGCCAGCCCTGCCAGCAGCACCAGCACCGCCAGGATGCGCACCACATTCACCGCCACGGAAAAGACAAAGTTCGGCTTGGCAGTAGCGGGCTTGAAGATGCTGCGAGCATAGGCAGGCTCCTGGCCCGGGCCGGGCGCATCGTCATACACAGGCTGGGCGTCCCAGAAATCCTCGTGGGTGTATGGCTCCACGGCCTCGTCATACTCGGGGGCATAAGCGTCCTCCGGCGGATACTGCTGCTCCCGGGGATCATCATCATAAAAATCAGGCTCCTGCTGATCGTAGCGCTTCCTTCTCATCAATCGCACCTCCATGGGCCTGCGTGGCGGCATAAAAATTCAGTATTATTATAGCACAGAACCGCGGCCCTGCACAATATCAACGAAGGAGGAACCAAAATGCCTGCAAAATGTGCAAAAAAACCGGGCCGGACCGCCCTGGTGTGGGCTGGCATCGCCCTGGTGCTGGTCCTGGGCTGGTGGTACCTGGACGGGAACCTGACCCGGGTGATTCTTTCCCTGGCGGACGCCCGCGCCCGCTCCCTGGCGGTGCAGGTGCTGAACGAAGCGGTGGAGGAAACCCTGGCCTCCGGCGTGAAGTACGATCAGCTAATGCTGGTCTCCACCGATGAGGGCGGCAGCGTGCGGCTGATCCAGGCCAACACGGCGGAAATGAACCGCCTGGCCTCCCATGTAACGCTATTGGCCCAGCAGAAGCTGGAGCAGCTGGAGCAGCAGGCCATTTCCGTGCCCGTCGGCGCCGCCCTGGGGCTGCCCATCCTGGCTGGTGCCGGCCCCAGGCTGCAGGTGCAGATTCTCCCCGTAGGCGCAGTGATCCCCCGGTTTGACACGGAATTTCAAACCGCCGGCATCAACCAAACCCGGCACAAGGTGCTCCTGACCCTGACAGCCACCGTGCGCCTGGTGATTCCCACCGGCTCCAGCACCCTGCAGGCCACCACCCAGATGGCGGTGGCGGAGAGCATTGTGGTGGGCCAGGTGCCGGACTCCTTTGTGGACCTGAACACGGATTCCGACATGCTGGATCTGATCCCCTAGGCGCACAGGGGCCTGCGCGCCCTGGCACAGCATCGTTTTGCCTCCTTGGCGATAAAAATGCCTCTACCCCTTGACAGACCTACGAAAAGAAGCTAAAATAGGCAGTGTCTGAACGCATGGTTTGATGCGGGACATGCAGGTGTAGTTTAGTGGTAAAACTCCAGCTTCCCAAGCTGGCCTTGTGGGTTCGATTCCCATCACCTGCTCCATCACCGCATCAACCCCTCATCCGGCTCCATGCCGGAAGGAACGCATTAATAAGGAGGTTTTTCCCATGGCTAAGGAGCATTACGAGCGTAAGAAGCCGCACGTTAACATTGGCA
>CAYMOM010000204.1:0-2397 GCA_964391995.1 uncultured Faecalibacterium sp. | reverse complement strand
TTTCACAAAAAATCTCGCCAGACGTTGCGCTGGCGAGGGTTTGTGGGTGGGCTGAACCCCTGATTCTGGTGGGAATCAGGGGTTTGTGGGCGGGCTGACACCCCCTGCGGAAAGTTGCAGGGGGTGTCGGCGTTAGGGCCTTTGGGTTCGAGTACAGCCTTAGTCCATCAGTGCTTTCATTTCTTCAACACAGTTCTTATACATTTTGGAGGTATGCCACAGGCGCCTCAGGCCGGCAATGTCGTCATAGTATCCCAATCTGTTGTGGATGTAGAGCAGTACTTTGGTATCTCCGCCCAGGTCATCCGCAATGCTGATGGGTTCGCCGAAGGCATAGGTCTTCATTGCGTCGCGGTTCCATTCCTGTATAGAGGACAGGCTGGGCAGGATCGACAAGAACTCGCTCTTCACGGTGACGCCCTTCAGCACCTCGTAGGTAACGGTTACAAAGCCGTTTTCCACGGTAACCTTTGCAGTACCCACAATGTGAATGTTGCCGGCAATCAGTTCATATTCCTGCACGCCATCCTGGGAAATGTCAATGGCGGAGAACATATCCCACTCATCGGTAATATCGCTCACATCGCGGAAGCGCGGGCCAATGGAGCATGTCATGGAAGCATACTTTGTCCGCGTGATCATCGGAATTTCTTCCGTCTGAAGCACCTGACCGCACACGGTGCAGGCCTGCTGCTTCTCGCCGGTTTCCTCGCGGGTAGCCTTCTTCACGGTAACCCACTCGCCTGGGGTATGGCCCAGGGCAGCAATGCTTTCGCTGTTCAGCAGTTCGCCGCAAACGGTGCAGTGCTGTTCCTTCAGGCCGACATCCGTGCAGGTGGGCGCCTTTGTCTGAGCCATTTCACCGGCAGCATGGCCCTTGGCAGGAACCGCTTCGCTGGCGGTCACCTCGCCGCAGATGGTGCAGGCCTTCTGCTTTTCTCCTTCTGCAACACAGGTAGGCTCCTTCACGGTTTTCCAGTCGCCAGATGTATGCTCTGTACCGGCAGAAGGGATTTCTTCCTTTTCCAGCGCAGTCTGGCAGACGGTGCATTTCTTTTCCTTCACGCCGTTTTTGTTGCAGGTGACCTTGGCGGTCACTTCCCATTCACCAGGCGTGTGACCCGTGGCAGGAATGGCCTGGGTTTCAAGCAGTGCATCACACTTGGTGCAGCGCAGCTCCTTAGTGCCATCGCTGGTGCAGCCAGCCTCCTTCACGGTCTTCCATGCACCATCATCATGGCCGGTAGCGGGAATGGATTCCGTTTCAAGCAGCAGATCGCACATCGTGCAGTGTTTTCCCTTGGAGCCAGCTTCGACACAGGTAGGTTCCTTATCGGTTCGCCATGCGCCGTCATCGTGGTCGATGGTCGGGATATCCTCGCCCAGAATACTACCGCACACAGTGCAGACGTAGCTTTTCAGTCCCTGCTCCGTGCAAGTGGGTTCTTCCTCCACTTTTCCATCGCCCCAGGTATGATCTTCTACAACAATTGTACCGGAGAAAATGAAATCCCCACTTTTATCATAGAAACTCATGGTGGTGGTACCAGGGTTGTTACCCGTCACTTCGACAACAGCCGAACAAGTAACCCAGCTGCCAATTTGCACGAAAGAAACGTTCGTTACCTCCGCAGTTGCTATTGTAGTATTCTCAACCGTCACATGGTCAATAACCGCCACCTGACTGCTTGCAGTAACTGTAACTGTTTCCCATGCGTGAACATTTACCACATCAGCATTCGCCGCTGAGCACATCATCAACGCCAGCGCAAACACCAGCACAAACGTGACAACAGAAAACCTACGTTTCATCATCAATCATCCTCCCTCTTGCATCCCTGGTTTTTGTTGAACCAATCAGTTATCGGCAATGCCCGTTGATGATACCTCCCTCCATGCTTTAATAACCGATTTTGGTTAATACCAATATACACCGCATTCGGTTATCGTGTCAATAGAACTCCGAAAAAAAGAGAGTGATATTGATGATTTCCTACGACCGGCTTTGGGTTACCATGCGCGCAAAGGGTGTGAGCCAGTACGCGCTCATCCACACCTACGGCGTCAGCCCGGCACAGATTACCCGGCTGAAGCGGAACGAGAGCGTCAGCACCCACACCATTGAAATGTTCTGCCGCATATTGAACTGCCGGGTGGAGGACATTATGGAATACCGGCCCGGCTGAGCCTGCATTGCCACTTTCTTCACATTTTCCTTGCCAAACGGCCTTTGCACATGTATAATAGTAAAAACCCAACACCGTTGCCAATTTCATCATGAGGAGCGATGCAGCATGGCTATTCAGCTTTTCGACCTTCCTAATACCTCCAGCAACGTCCGTCTGCGCCTGGCTAAGGGGCACTTTGCCACCAGCCACAGCCATATCAATTATTACA
>CAYMOM010000203.1:0-2412 GCA_964391995.1 uncultured Faecalibacterium sp. | reverse complement strand
ATACGAATAAAGTCAGAGGGCCTGCGGGCCCTCCGACACCTCCAGGAGGTTTTTTACAGTTTGAGGCTACCTGTGCCGGGCAGCCTTTTTTGTGCTTTTCAGGGCCGGGGACAGCCGTGTCCAGCCTGTTCCCAATCCTCGCGGAGAATGGCGTAAAGGGCCACATCCACAAACTTGCCTTTGTTGTATATGCGGCCCCGCAGCACACCTTCCGGGCGCATGCCGCATTTGAGCATCACCCGGCCGCTGGCAAGGTTGTTCACATCGTGCTGGGCCTCGATGCGGTGAATGCGCAGGTAGATGAAGGCCATGTCGATCAGGGCATGAAGGGCCTCGGTGGTCAGGCCCCGGTTCCACTGGCTGCGGGCCAGGCTGTAGCCGATTTCCACGGTGCTGTTTTCCTCGTTCAGCCACATGAACCCCATGGTGCCCACCAGCCGCCCGGTTTCCTTCAGCACCATGCCGTAGGAGGAAGGGCGTCCTTCCCGGTACTGGCGGAGAATGTAGCGCAGGTATTCCTTGCTGTCCGCCAGGGAACGGTGGGCATCCCACAGAACGTGGCGGGCAACCTCCGCATCCCGGGAATAATCGAAAATGTCCGCTGCATCCCGCATGGTCATGGGCCGCAGGAGCAGCCGGGGCGTTTCCAGCACAGGCAGGCGGGAAAAAACATCCGCCGGCGTGTCATAGGCAGGCGTTTCCCGGGATGCAAAGCCATGGAGAAGTCTTTCCACCGTGATGCGTCTCCTTTGGAAAGAAGTTTTTACAAATGGGAAGAAAGTTGTAACATCATTCGTTGCTATGGGTGGAAACACCCTGCAGGGCAGCAGCCATCATGATGCCCAGGGCGGTTTTTCCATCCCGGAAGGTGCCGTCCATCACCTTTTCCACCGCCTGGGAAAGGGGCATGCGGGTCACCGCAAGGAACTCATCCTCGTCCGGGTGGCAGGCGCCCTGCTCCAGGCCTGTGGCCAGGTAGATATGAATGCGCTCGTTGCAGAAGCCCGGGGTGGTTTCCAGGCAGGTGAGCTTGCGCCAGCTGCTGGCGGTCAGGCCGGTTTCCTCGGAAAGCTCGCGCTTGGCGCACAGGAAGGGATCCTCCTCCGGGCTGTCCAGCTTGCCGGCAGGAATCTCCAGCGTCAGCCGATCCACGGCAATGCGGTGCTGGCGCACAAGGATCACCTGCCCTGCATCATCCAGGGCCACAATGGCGGATGCACCCGGGTGGCAGGCCACCTCCCGCAGGGCGGTTTCCCCATTGGGCAGGGTTACCTGCCAGTGCTCCAGGCGGATGATTTTCCCGGGAAAGACAACTTCCTTGCTGAGCAGTGTTTCGGTCAGCTGATCGTACATGGTGAGGCCTCCAGTTTCATCATTGGTGGTAAAGCTGTTCGACGCTGGGCAGGGGAAATCCTGCACGGCGACCAAAGTTGTCAAAATGCGGCAGCCGGCTTTCGTTGACAAAGCGGGCCGCTGCGTTATACAATATATATTGAGGGTGCTTTGCACTTTTGCACGGCCCCAAGAGGTAGGAGGTACAACCCATGATGAACCACGCACAGCATTCCCGCCGCTTTTTCGCCTGGCTGCTGACACTGGCCATGCTGCTGACCAGCTTTGCCATGCCGGCCTACGCCCAGGCGGAGTGGGAGCTTTTGTCCCTTCGCCTGAGCTGGATGGATGCCGGCGGCAATTATCAGGAGGCCTATGCTGCCCCTGTCACCTGGAGCGAGGATCAATCCTACTGGGTGCAGGTCACGGCGGATGCGCCCCTGTCTGCCCTGACCATGAACATCAGCCACCCGAACCATGCCTATGTGTTCGACCCGGCGGACGGTTCCACCCTGATGAACGTGGTGGATGCCACCGCGCTGGACGGCATGAGCATGCTGACCATCAACGCCTACGAGAATGACACGTGGGCCACCAGCTTTAACCTGTATGTGTCCACCCAGATCGCCATGCCCCAGGAACCCACCCACCAGCCTGCCCAGGCCAGCGTGCTGGTGCGGCATGTGGACGCCAACGGAAATCCCTTGGCGGAGGACTACTATGCTACTTGCTACGAAGGCCAGGACAATTACATCAACGCCTACAGCATTGAGGGTTACACCATTCAGGGCGAGTCTTCCGTGAACGTGCAGGTTGCCGGCGATGGCACCGCAACGCCCTCTGAAGTGACCTTCTGGTTCAACGAGAACCAGCCTGCCCAGGCCAGCGTGCTGGTGCGGCACCTGGACGCCAACGGCAATCCACTGGCGGAGGACTATTACGCAACCTGCTACGAAGGCCAGGACAATTACGTCAACGCCTACAGCATTGAGGGTTACAGCATTCAGGGCGATTCTTCCGTGAATGTGCAGGTTGCCGGCGATGGCACCGCAACGCCCTCTGAAGTGACCTTCTGGTTCA
>CAYMOM010000202.1:0-2422 GCA_964391995.1 uncultured Faecalibacterium sp. | reverse complement strand
CCTGGCCCGTCAGTTCGTAATGGATCACAGCGCCATTGGCCTGCAGCTCCATGTGATTGCTCCTTCCGGCGGCGCCTGCCGCCACTTTATCATACAGTCAGCTTTCCCGGTCTATGCCGCCGGTCAGCTGCCAGATATACCGGCACTTCACCGGGCTGATTTCCCACCGGCTGCGAATTTCCTCCGGCACATCCACCGTGCGTTCCAGGGTGCAGCCCAGTTTTTCGCAGGTGCGGCGGCTGGGGAAATTATCTGGGTCGGCGGTGATGACCACGCTGCGCTTGCCCTTTTCCAGCATCAGCGGCTGCAGCAGCCGGCAGGCCCGCAGTGCATAGTGATTTCCCCGGTAGGGCGGATCCACATGATAGCCGATGTGACCGAAATAGTACACACAGGGGCTTTCGCCCAGGCGCAGGCTGATGCGCCCCGCCTCCCTGCTGGTGCCGTGGGGTGCAATGATATAATCATAGCATACGCCAAAGCCCATATCGCTATCCGGCGGATACAGCGCAATGGGCACCAGATCAATCACCCCGTCCGTCATGGCAGGGCGAAAACGCCTGAAAAACAACGCTTACACTTCCTGTATCTTCACCTGACCCAGCAGGTTTTCAAAATCCTCCGGCACAATCAGCTGGGTGCCTTCGGTCATCACGCTGGCAGCGCCTGCCGCCATGCCGTAGCGGAAGGCCTTTGCCATGTCGCCTTCCTCCTCCAGGCCTTTGAGCAATCCGCCCACCATGGCATCGCCTGCGCCCACTGTGGACTTGGCCTCCACCCGCAGGGCCTGGGCGAACAGGGTCTTCTCCCGGCAGACGTACATGGCACCCATGCCGCCCATGGAAACCACCACATGCTGCACACCCTTGCGCAGGAAGACCAGCGCCGCATCCCGTATGGAGCGCAGCGTGCGCAGCTGCAGGCCCAGGGTGGCCTCCAGCTCGGACAGGTTCGGTTTGATGAGGAACGTATGCGCCTCTGCGCCCAGTTCCAGCTCCCTGCCGCCCACGTCAAGAATGCAGTTCATTTCCGGCATCGCCTGCATCAGGTCGCGATAGGTACCCTCCGGGCAGCCCGGGGGCAGCGAGCCCGTCAGCACCATATAGCGGCTGTCCGCCGCCTTTTCCCGGGCCAGGGCAAAGAATTCCGTCAGCTGCCGGTCATTCACCGGTGCGCCCGGCTCGTTCAGCTCCGTAACGCCCTTGCCGTCCCGGCTGACGATTTTGGTATTGGTGCGCACAGCGCCGGGAACCTTCAGGAAGGCATGCTCCATGCCTTCGCCGTCCATCATGGCCTGCAGCCGGGCAGCGCCGTCCTCCCCCATGATGCCAATGCACCGGCACGCCAGGCCCAGGCGCCGTGCCACCACAGCCACATTCAGGCCTTTGCCGCCCATGTCCGTGCGGGATGTGCGGATGCGGTTCACCTCGCCCAGGGTCAGGGCGTCCACCTCCACGGTCTTATCGAAGGAGGGATTCATGCAAATCGATGTAATCATCAAAGCACCCCCATGTTCTCATACTGTGTTATTATATCATTTTACCCGCCATCATGCAACCAATAAAAAGGGAGGCGCTTTTCCCGCGCCTCCTTCATTGTTAATCCTTTATGCGATATGCCGCCAGGGCGTTTCTTGCGGTGTATTCCGCAACCTCCTCCAGGCTTTCGCCGCGGAGCGCCGCAATCTTCTCCGCCACATGGTACACATTGCCCGGCTCGTTCCGCCTGCCGCGGACAGGCTCCGGCGCCAGATAGGGGCTGTCGGTTTCAATCAGCAGCCGGTCCCGGGGCACGTTGATGGCGGCCTCCTGCAGCTTGGGTGCCTTTTTGAAGGTCACCGGCCCGGCGAAGCTGATGTAATACCCCAGTTTCAGGTACTCCCTGGCAATCTCCCAGCTGCCGGAAAAGCAGTGGATGATGCCGCCGGTCAGCGTGCCCTTGCGGCCCTTGAGGATGTCCAGCATGTCCTGGTGGGCATCCCGCACATGGAAAGCCACAGGCACTTTCTCCTGCCAGGCCAGATCCAGCTGCTGCCGGCACACGTCCATCTGCGTTTCTCTGGGCGATAGGTCATAATAGTAGTCCAGGCCGATTTCTCCCAGGGCAACCACATTGTCCTCCTGCAGCCAGCGGGCCAGGGTATCCAGGTCGCCAGGCTGCATGCGTTTGGCCTCGTGGGGATGAAAGCCCACGGCGGCATAGCACCCGGCATGGCAGGCAGCAAAATCCGCTGCATGCCGGGAACTCTCCATGTCCGAGCCAATCACCGCATACCGGGTCACGCCACGCTGCGCCATGCGTTCAAGCACCGCGTCCCGGTCATCGTCAAACTTGGGTTCATCCACATGGCAGTGGGAATCAAACAGTTCCATCATCCGATGATGGCACCGTCCTCCACGCCCTCGCCCACGGTGGCCAGGCG
>CAYMOM010000201.1:0-2445 GCA_964391995.1 uncultured Faecalibacterium sp. | reverse complement strand
TGAACATGCCGCGACCCTGGGTGCGGGAGCGCAGGTCGGTGGTGTAGCCGAACATTTCGGACAGGGGCACATAGGCGTGAACGATCTGATCCATGCCGCGCATTTCGGTGCCTTCCACGCGACCGCGGCGGCTGGAAATGTTGCCCATCACGTCGCCCAGGTACTGGTCGGGCACAATGACCTCAACCTTCATCATGGGCTCCATCAGGCAGGGATCAGCCTTCTTGATGGCCTCCTTGAAGGCCATGGAACCGGCGATCTCATAGGCAGCGGCAGAGGAGTCGACATCGTGGTAGGAGCCGTCAACAACGGCAGCCTTGAAGCCCACAACCTCGAAGCCAGCCAGAATACCAGCCTTGGCAGCGCCCTGAATACCCTGATCGATAGGCGCGATGAATTCCTTGGGAATCACGCCGCCCACGATGCGGGATTCGAACTCGTAGCCCTTGCCGGCTTCCTGGGGTTCGATCTCGATCCAGCAGTGACCATACTGGCCGTGACCACCGGTCTGGCGGACGAAGCGGCCCTCGGCCTTGGCGGCCTTGCGGATGGTCTCCTTGTAGGTAACCTGGGGCTTGCCCACGGTGGCCTCCACCTTGAACTCGCGCAGCAGGCGGTCAACAATGATCTCCAGGTGCAGCTCGCCCATGCCGGCGATGATGGTCTGCCCGGTTTCCTGGTTGGTGTAGGTCTTGAAGGTGGGGTCTTCCTCAGCCAGACGCAGCAGGGCCATGGTCATCTTGTCCTGGCCGGCCTTGGTCTTGGGCTCGATGGCGACCTCGATCACGGGATCGGGGAAGACCATGTTTTCCAGAATGATCTGGTTCTTTTCATCGCACAGGGTATCGCCGGTGGTGGTGTCCTTGAAGCCCACAGCGCCGCCGATTTCGCCGGTGTAGATGTGGTCAACCTCCTCGCGGTGGTTGGCGTGCATCATCATGATGCGGCCCAAGCGCTCGCGCTTCTGCTTGGTGGAGTTCAGCACATAGCTGCCAGCCTCCAGGTTGCCGGAATACACGCGGAAGAACGCCAGCTTGCCCACGAAGGGATCCACCATGATCTTGAAGGCCAGGGCGGAGAAGGGCGCATCGTCAGAGGGCTCGCGGGACAGTTCCTTCTCGGGGTCGGCAGGATCGGTGCCCTTCACGGCGCCGATGTCCAGAGGAGAAGGCATGTACTCGATGACGGCATCCAGCAGCGGCTGCACGCCCTTGTTGCGATAGGAGGTACCGCAGAGAACAGGGTTCATCTCGCAGGCAATGGTGGCCTTGCGGATGGCGTTCTTGATCTCGTCCTCGGTCAGCTCCTCGCCCATCAGGTACTTCTCGGCCAGGTCATCATCAGAGGAGGCAACGGCATCCAGCAGCTGCTCGTGATACTCCTTGGCCATGTCCATCAGGTCAGCGGGGATTTCCTCGTCCCGGACATCCTTGCCCAGGTCGTCATAGTAGACCTCGGCACGCATGCGAACCAGGTCGATGATGCCGCGGAAATCGGCTTCCTTGCCAATGGGCAGCTGGATCGGCACAGCATTGGCGCCCAGGCGCTCCTTCATCATGGACACAACGCGGAAGAAATCAGCGCCGGTGATGTCCATCTTGTTCACATACGCCATGCGCGGAACATGATAGGTTTCGGCCTGCTTCCACACGGTTTCGGACTGGGGCTCAACGCCGCCCTTGGCGCAGAAGACGGACACAGCGCCGTCCAGCACGCGCAGGGAGCGCTCCACCTCAACGGTGAAGTCCACGTGACCGGGGGTGTCGATGATGTTCAGCCGGTACATCTTGTTGGGATTCATGGGATCCCGGGGGTCGTGCCACTGGCAGGTGGTAGCAGCGGAGGTGATGGTGATGCCACGCTCCTGCTCCTGGGCCATCCAGTCCATGGTAGCGCCGCCCTCGTGGGTCTCGCCCATGCGATGGGTACGGCCGGTGTAAAACAGAATACGTTCGGTGGTGGTGGTTTTACCGGCATCGATGTGAGCCATGATGCCGATGTTGCGCACCCGCTCAAGGGGATGACTACGGGCCATAGTTTGTTTTGCTCCTTTCTATGGTGGCAAAAGGTCAGACAGCAGCTTTGGTGTCTATTACCACCGATAGTGGGCAAACGCCTTATTGGCCTCAGCCATACGGTGCATTTCTTCCTTGCGCTTCACAGCGGCGCCGGTGTTGTTCATGGCATCCATCAGCTCGCCGGCCAGGCGCTCGGCCATGGTCTTCTCGCCGCGCTTGCGGGCAAAGTCCACAATCCAGCGCAGGGCCAGGGTCTGCCGGCGCTCGGGGCGGATCTCGATAGGCACCTGGTAGGTGGCGCCGCCCACACGGCGGGCCTTTACCTCCAGGGAGGGAGCAACGTTCGCCAGAGCAGCCTGGAACACCTCGTTGGCGTCCTTGCCGGTCTTCTCGGCGACCATGTCAAAGGCAGTATAGCAGACGTTCT
>CAYMOM010000200.1:0-2506 GCA_964391995.1 uncultured Faecalibacterium sp. | reverse complement strand
TCCTCCCTGCGCAAAGAGATCCGGCGGTTGGTGCAAGCCGGAGGCACAGGACAAGGCACATCACTCCACAGCAGCCTTTGCCAAAGGGGGTACCCCCCAGTAGTGAAGGACGGCGCCGCGTGATAGGCTTGGGCTTGTTGGAGCCGACAAACGGATGCCTTTGGCATACCTGTTCTTGCTTTTCAAGCCCTGCGCCTCAGTATTTGAGGAAGCAGGTTTTTTTCTGCCCTATTCAACCCGTGAAGGAGGATTACCATGAACCAGATTCAGCTCATTGCCCTGCGAATTGCCGACCTGCGTGATATTTCCGGCATGACTGCCCAGCAGGTGGCGGAAAAATCCGGCGTGCCGCTGGAGGACTATCTGGCCTACGAGGCTGGGGAGAAGGATTTCTCCTTTTCCCACCTGTTCAACATCGCAGAAACCCTGGGCGTGGACATTTCCGATTTGCTGACAGGGGAAAGCCCCAAGCTCCGCGGCTATGTGCTGACCCGCTCCGGCCAGGGCCTGGCCTTCGACCGGCGCAAGCAGTACCACTACCAGCACCTGGCGTACAACTTTGCCAAGAAGCTGGCGGAACCTTTCATCGTCACCGTGGAGCAGGATGCACCCGGCGTGGTGAAGCAGGCCCACAGCCACGAGGGACAGGAGTTTGACTATGTGCTGGAAGGCTACCTGAAAATCAACCTGGGCGGCAACGAGCTGCTGCTGGCCCCCGGTGACTCCGTGTATTACGATTCCTCGCTGCCCCATGCCATGTATGCCATGGAAGGCGATTGCCGCTTCATCGCCGTGGTGGTCAAAGAAAACTGAAGAAATGAGGGAAAGACCCATGCAGCCGCTTTATCATGAATATCTGGATGTACAGGGCGATTTTATCAACTATGAGGATTTCAACAAGAATTTCCGCATCAAGCGCCCGGCTTCCTTCAACTTTGCCTATGATGTGGTGGACCGCTATGGCCGGGAAGACCCCACCCGGGAAGCCCTTCTGTGGACGAACCCGGAAGGGGACGTGGTGAAGTATGACTTCCGCCGGATGATGGTGGATTCCAACAAGGCCGCCAACTACTTTACCTCCATCGGCGTAAAAAAAGGCGATGCGGTGATGCTGATCCTCAAGCGCCATCATGAGTTCTGGCCCATCATCATGGCCCTGCACAAGATTGGTGCGCTGACCATCCCCGCCACCCACCTGCTGACGGCAAAGGACATCCGCTACCGCTGCAATGCGGCGGATGTGTCCGTCATTGTGGCAACGGAGCATACCTCCGTGGTGTGCGACGCCATTGACGAGGCCGCGCCGGACTGCACCCACCTGCGGCACAAGGTGATTGTCCGCACGGATCGTCCCGGCTGGCTTAGCTATGACGAGGGCTTCGCCGCCGCCTCCGAGGAATGGGTGAAGCCCACGGGGGAGGCCTATCCCCACAACGAGGATCTGATGCTGCTGTACTTTACCTCCGGCACCACCGGCATGCCCAAGATGGTCACCCACAATTTTCTGTACCCCCTGGGGCATATCCTGACGGCAGTGTACTGGCTGCAGGTGCAGGATCGCGGCCTGCATCTGACCGTGTCGGAAACCGGCTGGGCCAAATCTGTTTGGGGAAAGCTGTATGGTCAGTGGCTTGGCGGCAGCTGCGTGTTCGTCTACGACTTTGACAAGTTCAAGGCCAGCGAGCTGTTGGAGATGATCGGCAAGTTCCACATCACCACCTATTGCTCTCCGCCTACCATGTACCGCTATATGCTCCAGGAGGATTTCTCCAAGTATGACCTGTCCAGCCTGCAGCACTGCTCCGTGGCTGGCGAACCCCTGAACCCGGACATGTTTGCCGAGTGGAAGAAGCGCACCGGCTTGGAAATGCGCGAAGCCTTTGGCCAGACCGAGCTGCTGGTGACCCTGGCCACCTTCCCCTGGATGGAGGTCAAGCCCGGCTCCATGGGCAAGCCTGCCCCGGTGTTCGATGTTGACCTGATTGACGGCGAAGGCAAGCCTTGCCCGCCCGGCGTCAGCGGTGAAATTGTCATCCGCACCCACCACGGTGCGCCCATCGGTATGTTTGCCGGCTATTACCGCAACGAGGGCATGACCGCCGATGTGTGGGATGGCAAGATTTATCACACCGGCGACGTGGCATGGCGTGATGAATGGGGCTATTACTGGTATGTGGGTCGTGCGGACGATGTGATCAAGTCCTCCGGCTACCGCATTGGGCCGTTCGAGGTGGAAAGCGCCCTGGTGGAGCATCCTGCCGTGCTGGAAACTGCCATCACCGGCGTACCCGACCCCATGCGCGGCCAGGTGGTGAAGGCCACCATCGTCCTGAAGCCCGGCTGGGAGCCTTCCGATGCGCTGAAGAAGGAATTGCAGGATCACGTGAAGAAGCTCACCGCGCCCTATAAATATCCCCGTGTGATTGAGTTTGTGGATGCGCTGCCCAAGACCATTTCCGGCAAGGTGCGCCGGGTGGAGCTGCGGGCCAAGGATGCGCAGAAATAA
>CAYMOM010000199.1:0-2519 GCA_964391995.1 uncultured Faecalibacterium sp. | reverse complement strand
TCGAAGCCATCGTCATTCACCAGAAGAATGTTCATGGGGTTTCTCCTTCCTCTGCACCCAGGGCGGTGAGAAGCACCTGCACATTGGCGCGCATCACATCTTCATAATAGGTCAGGGGGATGTTCTCCTCCGGGCCGGTGACCACGGGGTCAAGGGTGAAAACCCGGGCGCCGGTTTCCCGGGCCAGGGTCTGGGCAGCCATGTCCTCATACTGGGGCTCGGTGAAAAGGGGCGGCGTGCCCAGCTCCTTCACCAGCCGAACCAGTTGGGCCAGGGCGGCGGGGGAAAGGGCATCCCCCGGCTCTCTGTTCACCACGGCGGCAACGTTCAGCCCATAGGCCTTGGCGAAATAGGGAAAGGCCTCGTGAAAGGTAATGATATCCTTGTCGGGCAGGTCCTGCAGGGCGGCGGTGATTTCCCCGTCCAGGTCTGCCAGGCGGGCAATACAGGCATCCCGGTTGGCGGCAATGGCCTGGGCGCTTTCGGGGCAGGCAGCCATCAAGCCTTCCGCCAGGTTGCGAACCATGATCTGCGCATTGCCGGCATCCAGCCACACATGGGCGTTGTATTCCCCGTGCTGGTGGGCTTCTTCATGGTCATGGTCGTGGTCTTCATTGCAAAGCAGTTCAATCCCGGCGGAGGCGTCCACCACCGGCAGCTCCGGGAAGGCCTCCATCACGCTGGAAAGGTAGCTCTCCATGCCGGCGCCGTTGATCAGAAGGGCATCGGCGGCAGCCAGCTTTTTCATGTCGCCGGTCTGCAGCTGATAATCGTGCAGGCAGCCGGTGCCGGCGGATGCCATACAGCGTACCTCCAGACCCTGAATGCCATCGGTCAGGTTCAGGGCGAAAAGATAGATGGGATAAAAGCTGGCGACAATGGTCTGCCCCAGGGCACAGGCCGGCAGCAGCAGGGCGGCCAGCAGGGCGGCGAGTAGCTTTTTCATACAGGGTTCCTTTCTGGGCGGATTCGCAAAGATAACGAAGCAGGCGGGCGAATTATTCCCCGTCCCCCAGCCAGGCAGCGTAGTGGGCCTTTGGGTGGCTGTTCCTGATGACCTGCGCCATCAGGGCCTTTTCCTCGGGGGACTGAAAATCATCATATTTCTGGTACAGCACCCGCATGGCGCTGAGGGAGCCGGTGCGCAGGGAGTAGTCCTTCAGGGTTTGAAAGCTGACGGAATACACGGTCATGCCGTCAAACAGGGCACCCATGGCGGCATCGGCCACATCGGGGATGTCATGCATGTGGATGCGGGCCATTTCGCCGCTGTCCAGCCGGAGGGTCATCTGCGGCCCCAGGGCGGCATACAGCACGCTGAAAAGGGCGTCCGCCACCCGCTGGGCCAGCTGTTCCAGGCTTTCTTTATAGGGCGCATAGGAGCGGAGCACATGGGCCACATCCTCCCCGACGCTGGTGGAGTCGATCAGCGCCGAGCCCAGGTATGGCCGCAGGGCGTTATTCACTTGAAAGGTGCTGATGACTGCCGGCATGGCAAATCCCTCCTGCTGTTCTCTTCGTCCCGTACCAATTCGACATGAAGGGCGGAATATCCTGTTTTTACAAGGGGAAAACCGAGTTTTTAACAAAGGTATAAACTTTTTGGTGCTTTTTGATAACGGAAAGGCCTGCGGCATGGCGGGCGGGTGCAGGTCTTGTGGTGAAAAAGGCGGCTGGCACAATCCCTTGTGGGTGAAGTTATCCACAGCCTGGAACGAACCGGGCAGGCTGAACCCCTTGAAATTTCGCGGTTTTCGTGTTATGATGGGTCAGCAGTTAAGCCGTGAGAGGGTTTTCCACAGGCTAGTTATCCACAGCGCACGATGCATGAGGGTCGTGGGCTTTTTTTCCCGGCGCTGCCGGGCATACGCAAGCGGAAGGAAGATATGCATGAACATGAAGGAGCTTTGGGACAGCGCGTGTGAGCTGCTGAAGGCGGAGATCAACCCCGTTTCCTATAAAACCTGGATTGAAACCAACCTGACCCCCGTGAAGCTGGAAAACAATGTGCTGACCCTGCGCATTGGCATTGACGCCATGAAGGTGATGGTCAACAACCGCTATGCGCCCCTGATTTCCAACTGCCTGAGCCAGGTGGCTGGGCAGCGCATGGCTGTGACCGTGCTGACCCGGGCCGAGCTGGAGAGCGATGCGGCGAAGGATCAGGTGGCGGAGGTCAGCGGCCTGGCAGCAGGCTCGGTTCAGCTGAACCCCAAGTATACCTTCGATACCTTCGTGGTGGGCAGCAACAACCGCTTTGCCCATGCGGCGGCGCTGGCGGTGGCGGAATCCCCGGCGGATGCATACAATCCTCTGTTCATCCACGGCGGCGTGGGCCTGGGAAAAACCCACCTGATGCACGCCATCGGTCACTATATCCACCAGCAATATCCGGAAAAGCGCCTTTTGTATACCACCAGCGAAAATTTTACCAACGAGCTGATTTCCGCCATCCAGCAGAACAGGAACACCGAGTTCCGCAACCGCTTCCGCAATGTGGATGTGCTGATGGTGGACGA
>CAYMOM010000198.1:0-2522 GCA_964391995.1 uncultured Faecalibacterium sp. | reverse complement strand
GCGAGGGCGGCCGCACCGTTGGCTCCGGCGTTATTGCCAAGGTCATCGAGTAATTTTCAGCCCTGCCGGTGCCGTTACACACCGGCAGGGTATGCCCCATCATTTGGCAGGAGGTGTCCTACATGGCAAACGCCGCTCGTAACAAGATTTGCCTGGCCTGCACCGAGTGCAAGCAGCGCAACTACAACAACATGAAGAACAAGAAGAACACCCCGGATCGCATTGAGCTTATGAAGTACTGCCGCTTCTGCAAGAAGCACACCGCTCACCGCGAAACGAAGTAAGTCCAACGACCACCGTGAGGATGTGAATGATCATGGCAGAGGAAAAGAAGGTCGCCACCCAGGAGACGAAGGCTCCTGCGAAGAAGGCTGAACCGTCCAAGATGGACAAGTTTGTTTCCTGGTGCAAGAAGCTTCCCTCCCGGATCGCCAAGCCCTTTAAGAACATGTGGTATGAGCTGAAAAAGGTTTCCTGGCCCAGCAAGCGCAAGCTGATTGCCTGCTCGGTCACGGTGCTTCTGTTCATGCTGTTCATGGGCGTTGTGATCGGTCTGCTGGACATGGGTGCTTCTGCGCTGGTGAAGCTGCTGGTTGTCTAAGGCGGCAGCATAGGAGAGAAGAACATGACTGAAAAGAGCAATGAGCCCTGCTGGTATGTGGTGCATACCTATTCGGGGTACGAGAACAAGGTGAAGGATACCCTGGAGAAGTCCATCGAAAACAATGGCATGCAGGACCTGATCTTCGACGTTCGGGTTCCCGTTGAGGATGTGGTGGAAATCAAAAATGGCAAGCGCGTGAAAAGCCAGCGGAAGGTCTTTCCCGGCTATGTGCTTGTCCACATGATCGAAACCACCCGCAGCTGGTATGTGGTGCGCAACACCCGTGGCGTGACAGGCTTTGTCGGCCCTGACAGCAAGCCTATTGCCCTGACCCAGGACGAGGTTGACATGATGCTCAACTCCGAGGCCAAGAGCGTGGAATTCGGCATCGCCATTGGCGAACATGTGCGAATCCTTTCCGGTCCCCTGGAGAATTTCAGCGCCATTGTTGAGGATGTGGATACCCTGCGGGGCAAGCTGACGGTGAAGGTACAGATGTTTGACCGTGAGACCCCTGTGGAGGTTGACCTGGATCAGGTGGAAAAGGAAGACTGACCAGCCTGACTCTCCGAAGCACAAAGGCTTTTACGCCGCTTTTGCGGCGAAGCATGCAGCGCAAGCTGCGCTACCAGGCGGCTGTGGAAACAGCTGCAACGTGGGAGGAAGTTGAAACGCTTCCGCGTAACCACACTTTTTAGGAGGTGCCATTACAATGGCCAAGAAAGTTACCGCATTCATCAAGCTGCAGGTTCAGGCTGCAAAGGCCACTCCCGCTCCGCCTATCGGCCCTGCCCTGGGCCAGCACGGCGTGAACATCCCCGGCTTCTGCAAGGAGTTCAACGAGCGTACCAAGAACGACGTGGGTCTGGTGATCCCCGTTGTCATCACTGTTTACTCCGACCGTACCTTCACCTTCGTCACCAAGACCCCGCCGGTCCCGGTGCTGATCAAGAAGGAACTGGGCCTGGAGTCTGCTTCCGCCCGCCCCAACCGTGACAAGGTTGGCCAGCTGACCAAGGAGCAGGTTCGCAAGATCGCCACCATCAAGATGCCCGACCTGAACGCTGCCAGCATCGAGGCTGCCATGTCCATGGTTGCCGGTACGGCCCGCAGCATGGGCGTTACCGTGGAGGAATAAGCGACTGACGCTTTCCCTTGCGTGAACTGACAACCAAGCGGGGCATGTGCCCCTTAACAATGTGGGAGGACATAGTGCCGCTAATACCACATGGGAGGAATAAATCATGAAGCATGGTAAGAAATACCAGGACAGCGTGAAGCTGATCGACCATCTGAAGCAGTATGACCCCGAGGAGGCCGTTGGTCTGGTTCTGCAGACCGGCAAGGCCAAGTTTGACGAGACGGTGGAAATCTCCGTCCGCCTGGGCGTTGACCCCCGCCACGCTGACCAGCAGGTTCGCGGCGCTGTGGTGCTGCCCCATGGCACTGGCCGCACCATCCGCGTGCTGGTCATCGCCAAGGGCGCCAAGGCTGACGAGGCCGCCAAGGCCGGCGCTGACTATGTTGGCGCTGAGGACATGATCGCCAAGATCCAGAACGAAAACTGGTTCGACTTCGATGTCTGCGTTGCCACCCCCGACATGATGGGTCTGGTGGGCCGCATTGGCCGTGTGCTGGGCCCCAAGGGCCTGATGCCCAACCCCAAGTCCGGCACGGTGACCATGGACGTGACCAAGGCCATCAGCGAGATCAAGGCTGGTAAGGTTGAGTATCGTCTGGACAAGACCGCCATCATCCACTGCCCCATCGGCAAGGTTTCCTTCGGTGCTGAAAAGCTGGGCGAAAACCTGCAGACCCTGATGGACGCCATCAACAAGGCGAAGCCCGCCGCCGCCAAGGGCACCTATGTGCGCTCCGTTTACCTGAGCAGCACCATGGGCCCCGCTGTGCGCGTGAA
>CAYMOM010000197.1:0-2581 GCA_964391995.1 uncultured Faecalibacterium sp. | reverse complement strand
AGGCCTGCAAGCAGGCCTGACGGCCGTTCCTCCGCGTAAGGAAAGTTTCCGGCGGAGCCGGAAACGCCCCGCCCGCGCGGCAAAGCCCCGCGATACGAATGAAGTCAGAGGGCCTGCGGGCCCTCCGACACCTCCCGGAGGTTTTTTGACAGTCTGAGCGCCCCCTGCGGAGGAGCGCTTTTTCTTATGGGTTCTCGCTATCCTGTATCTCCTTCAGCACGTCCTCCAGGGGGATGAAATCGCCTGCCTGCTCCGGCTGCGCTTCCGGCTCCTGAGTGGGCATGTCCGCCATGGACAGCTGCTGCTCCCGGGGCGGCTTTTCGGCCTTGGGCTGGGGGAGAGTGCGCAGCTCCGAAGGCAGCTGGACGGCTTTTTTCTTGCCCAGCTTTTCCTGGATGAAGGAAAGGCAGTCCTCATAGGTGAAGGCGGTGCAGGGCAGGGCCAGGCGCATCCACCAGGCGGGCGCGTAGAAAAGGATCAGCGTCTTTTCCGGCCACAGCTGCACCCGGGCAATGTCCTTCCACAGCAATTCTTTCTGGCTGATGAGCAGGATGCCTTCCTCCGGGCTGTAGTGCTGCATCAGGCTGGCAGGCTTCATGCGCAGAAGCAGCTTGAAGGCGGTGGGCTGGGGCAGGTATTGCTGAATGTGAATGCCGCGGCCGTCCACCACGCAATCCAGCAGGTCTTCTCCCTGCAGGATGAACACCAGCAGCAGCACGGCGGAGGTGATGCCCAGCAGCCCCAGCAGTGCAAACAGCAGCCCGCTGCGGAGCAGTGCATCCACCCCGGCCAGGCCGCTGGCAAGGCCCTCCAGCACCAGCAAAAGCAGAAACACCATGCAAAGCACCGGCAGCAGCACCCGCATGGCGGCGTTCCAGCACATCCAGTCCCGGGCGGGAACATGCTCGCTGCACCAGGCGATGCGCAGGGCAGATTTTGCCAGCCTGCCGCCGCAATGGGGGCAGTGCTCCCCCGGGGGAACATCCCGGGCACATTTTTTGCAATAGGCCGTCAGCGGCATGGTTCAGCCTCCTTCTTTCATGGGCCTTCATTGTACCACGGATTCTTCTTTTTGTGAACAGCCCGGGAAAGGCCCGTTTTTCCCCCAAACGGTTGCATTTGGGCGAAAAGCGGACTATAATGCTATTGTTAGTGTTTTTTTGTCAGGAGGGTCGCCCATGGTGCAGAGGGATGAAGGCAGGCGCATGCTGCGGGCATGTGTTTTGGCTGTCCTTTTGTGGTGCGGCTGTGCGCTGGCCTGTGCTGCGCTGGTGGATGCCTGCTGGCCTGCGGCTGACGGAACCGCCGTCAAGCGTGACGGCGGCCTGACGGTGGATGCCAGCCATGCGGATGAAGGCTACCTGATGGCGAAAGGCCCGGAAACCAGCAAACGCCTGAAGCTCCGCGTGAAGTTTGGCGACCAGACCCTGGACTATGACCTGAACGGCAATGGAGCCTATGAGGTGATACCTCTCCAGCTGGGCAGCGGCAAATACACCTGCACCCTTTACAAAAACGCCTCCGGCAAAAAATATGCCCAGGAGGGAAGGGTGTCCATCCAGGCCGATATGGCGGATGAAAACAGCGCCTTTCTTTACCCCAACCAATATGTGAACTACACTAAGGATACGCCTGCGGTGCTCCAGTCCCAGGAGCTGTGCCAGGGGCTGACCACCCCCAGGGAGCGCTATGAGGCCATTGCCCAGTATATCACCAGCCATTTCGCATACGATTTTGTCAAGATGGTTACCGTGAAGCCCGGCATGATGCCGGATATTGACGATTGCTTTGAAAAGCGCATGGGTATTTGCCAGGATCTTTCCGCCCTCAGCGTATGCATGCTGCGGGTGCAGGGCATTCCGGCCAAGCTGATGATCGGCACCCTGGGCAATGGCACCTATCATGCCTGGGTGGTGGCACTGGTGGACGGGCAGGAGATTCTGTTCGACCCCACGGCGGAGCTGAGCGCGGTGGCCAAGGATCAGGAATACACCATCGAAAGGTTTTACTGACGGACGCAGGGAGGATTGACCATGGCGAAGGAACGCAAAAACCAGCGGCACAGGCTGTCACCGGAGGAGCTGAGCAGCTTTTGCCAGCAGATTGCCCTGATGCTGGATTCCGGCATGACCCTCTATGACGGCATTGACATGCTGGCGGAGGATGAAACGGAGGAGCACGGCCTGTACAGCACGCTGCTGGAGGGCATGGGCGGCACAGGCTCCCTGTACGAGGCGCTGCGCCAGGATGCCGCCTGGCCCAAGTATATGGTGCAGATGGTGGGCATTGGCGAGGAGACAGGCCGCCTGGAGGACATTATGCTGGCCCTGGCCCAATACTACGAGCGGGAGGGGCGCATCCGCAGCGCTGCTTCCAGTGCCATCACTTATCCCCTGGTGCTGGGCGCCATGCTGGTGGTAATCATCCTGGTGTTGCTGTGGCGGGTGCTGCCCGTGTTCAACCGGGTGCTGGAAAGCCTGGGCGTTGGCGCTGCGGAATCCGGCACGGTGCTGATGAACCTGGGCGCCACCGTGGGCTGGGTGGTGCTGGGGCTGATTGGCCTGGTGGGCCTTGCGGTGCT
>CAYMOM010000196.1:0-2596 GCA_964391995.1 uncultured Faecalibacterium sp. | reverse complement strand
AGTCGTTTTTAGAGAACCTTTTCGGCATGGATACATTTAAGCCGAAAGACATCAGGGAGCGCATCAAGACATTTGAGGACGCTTGCCGTGAGTTGGGTGATGATAATCCACTGGTTCTTGCTTATCAGAATACCAATTTGCGAGAATCCGATGTTGCACCAGACAACAAAGACATAATCGCCCATCTCAAACTCCGCATCATCGTGGCAGCACTGAACGAGGGGTGGGAGCCGCAGTTTATCCCTGGTGAAAGAAGATGGGCACCGTATTTCGTTCTTTACACACAAGACGAAATAGACGAAATGGACGAAATGGACGAGGAGACCAAGGCGCGTGTGGTCTATCGGTCGTATGGCAGTGCGCTTTCGGATGGCGGCGTGTCGTATGCGAGCTCGGATAGCGCTTCCGCTAACGTGGATGCGAATATCGGTTCTCGGCTTGCCTTCAAGTCAAAGGAGTTGGCAGAGTACGCAGGCAAGCAGTTTATCAACATCTTTGCCGACTTCTTGATCGGTTGGAATTGAAAACCAAATAAAATTGTAGACTTATAACAGTATAGAGATAGATTTTATGGAAACATTTAGCGAAAAAACAATGAATAATCAAATCAACATTCAGACAGAAAATGTTCTTAATGCTTACAAGAACGGAAATCAGGAACAGAAAACTTTGCTTGAAAATCTATTCGGCAAAGAAGTATTCCAACCCAAAGACATTACAGAACGCATCAAGACATTTGAGGACGCTTGCTCCGAACTCGGAGAAGAACATCAATATGTAAAAGCGTATAGAGAATGGATGCGTATAAGTTATGATAGATGTAAAGATGTAGCAGCTTATCTCAAACTCCGCATCATCGTGGCGGCACTTAATGAGTGGTGGTTTCCAAAATGGAAAAACGAAAACGAATATAAGTATTTTCCGTTGTTCTGCCTATACACAGAAGACGAATATAAAGAACTTGACGAAGAAGTCAAAGAAAGATGTTGTCGTGTCGTTGGTCGCTCGTATGGCAACGCCTACGCGTATGGCGGTCTCGTCTATGCGCACGCGTACTACGCATCTTCGTACTCGAATACGAATGACGGCTCTCGGCTTGTCTTCAGAACACGCGAATTAGCGTTGTACGCCGGGAAACAGTTCATTGACCTTTGGTGTGACTTCTTGTTCTGATTGAAATGATTAAAGATACCCTCATTTTTCACAAAGATTGGTGGGATGCAATCAAGTGTCTGCCAATCGAAATGCAGGCTGAAGCATTTAATTCGGTTTGCGCTTACGCATTTGAGGGTGTACGACCAACGAATGCCACCATTGCAGCCGTGACTTCGCTGATGCAGTCACAGATTGACATTGACAAAGCGAAGTCTGAAGCGATACGTCAAAAGCGTATCGCGGCGGCTCGCAAGGGCGGTGCGCCAAAAGGAAATCAGAACGCAAGAAAACAAGCAAAAACAAGCAAAAACAAGCAAAACGACCAAATGCTTGTTTCGGTTGATTTTGACAGCGAAAGCACGTCAGAAAAACAACTTAATCAAGCAAATGGTTGTTTTGCCGAAATTGCTGAAACACAAGAAAATGCAAAGACAAAAAGAACACGAAAACAAGCAAATCAAGCAAATGATTGTTTTGGTTGTTCTGACGAAAATTCACAGTTTATATTAAATAATAATATAGATAATAAAGATATAGAAGAAGAAAAAGAAAACTGTGAAAATGCGCATTTTTCAAAACTTGAAGAAGCGTTTGAAGTCTTTAGAAAAGCGTACCCAGGTCGCAAGAGAGGTCACGACACTGAATTTCAGGCTTTCAAGCATAAGCACAAAAATTGGACGAAGATTGTGCCGTTACTGATGCCGGCACTTCAGCGTCTGATTGAATACAACAAAGCAGCAGAAGCAGCCGGTCAGTGGAAACCAAACTACGCAAATCTATCGACATGGCTCTTTCAGGCACGTTGGGAAGATGAACTGCCCGAAATTACTTCAAAACAACCGAAGCAGCAGCGTGAAGATAAGTCGCAGCAGTCTGTTTGCGACTACGAAGAAGAAGATGCAGCTTTCGTTTCAAAAAACATATAAAATCAACGCAATATGGCTGATATAACAACAGAACTCACCGCTGAACAGATTGCTGAAATCGAAGCAAGACGCAAGGCTCAAGCACAGACAGCGTGGAAGCACGTCAACGAAGTCGCACAAGTGGTGATGAAGAAGATGCGCAGCGTAGAAAGTCAATTCGCAGACTTGACAAACCCTGATGTTTACAATGCACACTGCGAATTGTTGATTTTCATCGCGAACAATGTCTGTCTTGCACCACAGCACAGAAAGTTTGAAATTGATGACAACAATCGTGACGTTCTTCGCTTCTTGCTGTACTACTTCAACAACTGTCAGCTTGCAGAAAAGGTGTTCCCGAACAAGCACTACAAGTTGCACAACAACTTACTGATAATGGGAAATGTCGGTACAGGTAAGACGATGCTGATGCAGATATTCAGCGAGTATCTACGCGCAACGAAAAATCCG
Organism: uncultured Faecalibacterium sp.; assembly: GCA_964391995.1. Lineage (GTDB taxonomy): Bacteria > Bacillota > Clostridia > Christensenellales > Aristaeellaceae > UBA11524. Next base: position 65 of record CAYMOM010000196.1, on the reverse strand, counting down.
AACTTCTTTGAAAACGTATCGGTGACGCAGATGACGAATTACTTCACAATGCACAACAACATTGA
>CAYMOM010000195.1:0-2625 GCA_964391995.1 uncultured Faecalibacterium sp. | reverse complement strand
CACAGGAATTAGTAGCTGCTAAAAAAGAACTTTTCAATTTGAGATTCCAGAACGCTACAAATCAGTTAGATAACACAGCAAGAATCAAGGAAGTAAGAAAGAATATTGCAAGAATCCAGACAGTTATTACTGAGAAAAGCAAAGCGCAGGCGTAGGACTTAATTTGTGTTAAGTGCAGAAAGGAGAATCACAGTGGAAAGAAATTTAAGAAAAACCCGTACTGGTAAGGTTATCAGTAATAAAATGGATAAAACGATCGTTGTTGCAGTTGAAAACCATGTAAAACATCCACTTTACGGAAAGATCGTAAAGAGAACCTATAAGCTGAAAGCACATGATGAGCAGAACGAATGCAACATCGGTGATACAGTAAAGGTTATGGAAACAAGACCTCTCTCCAAGGACAAACGCTGGAGACTCGTTGAAATCGTAGAAAAGGTTAAATAAGTTTTCAAAGAGAATAGAAATAGAAGGAGAATTAGCATGATACAACAGGAAAGCAGACTGAGAGTTGCTGATAATACTGGTGCAAAAGAACTGTTATGCATCCGTGTTATGGGTGGTTCTACAAGAAGATATGCAAATATTGGCGATGTAATCGTAGCTACCGTTAAAGATGCAACACCCGGCGGTGTTGTTAAAAAAGGCGATGTAGTAAAAGCTGTAGTTGTACGTACTGTAAAAGGCGCTCGTCGTAAAGACGGTTCTTATATCAAATTTGACGAAAATGCTGCTGTTATCATCAAGGAGGATAAGACTCCAAGAGGAACCCGTATTTTTGGACCAGTAGCAAGAGAGCTTCGTGAAAAACAGTTTATGAAAATTGTTTCTCTGGCTCCGGAAGTATTATAGGGAGGTGCCGGTATGTCTACAATGAAGATTAAAAAGGGCGACACAGTAAAAGTGATCGCTGGAAAAGATAACGGTAAAGAAGGAAAAGTCATTTCCGTAGATCGTAAAAACAATAAGGTGCTGGTTGAGGGTGTGAACATTATTACAAAACACACAAAGCCTTCAGCAGCAAACCAGAACGGTGGTATCGTTCAGAAGGAAGCTCCTATTGATGCTTCTAACGTAATGTACGTTCACAAAGGAAAGGCTACAAGAGTTGGCTTCAAATTTGAGAATGACAAAAAAGTACGTTTCGCTAAATCCACAGGAGATGTAATTGACTAATTTCAGGAAGGAGGTCTAGAACGTGAGTAGACTGAAAGATATGTATAAAAACGAGATCGTAGACGCTATGATCAAAAAGTTTGGATATAAAAACATCATGGAAGTGCCGAAGCTCGATAAGATCGTTATCAATATGGGCGTTGGCGAAGCAAAGGACAATGCAAAAGTTCTGGAGTCTGCTGTTGCAGATATGGAAAAGATCACAGGACAGAAGGCAGTTCTTACAAAGGCAAAGAACTCCGTTGCAAACTTCAAGATCAGAGAAGGCATGGCAATCGGATGCAAGACCACACTTCGCGGCGAGAAAATGTATGAATTCCTGGATCGTCTCGTAAACCTTGCTTTACCTCGTGTACGTGACTTCAGAGGCGTTAATCCGAATGCATTTGACGGAAGAGGAAATTATGCACTTGGTATTAAGGAGCAGCTTATCTTCCCGGAAATCGAATACGATAAGGTAGATAAGGTAAGAGGTATGGATGTTATCTTTGTTACAACAGCAAAGACTGACGAAGAAGCTCGTGAATTATTGACATTATTCAATATGCCATTTGCAAAATAAAAGGAGGTAAATTCATGGCTAAGACAGCAATGAAGATTAAACAGCAGCGCAAACAGAAATTCTCTTCAAGAGAATACAGTCGTTGCAAGATCTGTGGTCGTCCACATGCTTATTTAAGAAAATACGGAATCTGCAGAATCTGCTTCCGTGAATTAGCATACAAAGGCCAGATTCCTGGCGTTAAGAAAGCAAGCTGGTAAGATTTAAGAGAGGAGGCAACTTACAATGACTATGAGCGATCCGATTGCAGATATGCTTACAAGAATTCGTAATGCAAACACTGCAAAACATGATACAGTAGATGTACCGTCATCCAAGATGAAAATTGCTATTGCAAACATTCTTGTTGATGAAGGATATATTGCAAAATATGACATCGTAGAAGAGGCTGGTTTCCCAGTAATGAGAATCACACTGAAATACGGTGCAGATAAGAATGAAAAAATCATCACAGGTATTAAGAGAATCTCTAAACCGGGTCTTCGTGTATACGCAGGCAAAAATGAAATCCCGAGAGTACTGGGTGGTTTAGGTGTAGCAATTCTCTCTACAAATAGGGGTGTTATCACTGACAAAGAGGCTCGTAAGCTTCAGGTTGGTGGAGAAGTACTGGCTTTCGTTTGGTAAATCGGAAGCAGGATATTTACTGAAAACAGAATGAGCAGAGGAAATAGTCTCATTCCGAAAATCTAAGTAAGGAGGACATAGATATGTCACGTATCGGAAGATTGCCGGTTGTTATCCCGGCAGGCGTTACAGTAGAAGTTGCTGAAGGCAACGTAGTAACTGTAAAAGGCGCAAAAGGTACTCTGGTAAGAGCACTTGCACCTGAAATGGAAATCAAAGTAGAAGACGGTCAGGTAGTTGTTACAAGACCGAACGATTTA
>CAYMOM010000194.1:0-2644 GCA_964391995.1 uncultured Faecalibacterium sp. | reverse complement strand
ATGCACACCTGAATGGTGGAAAGGAACTTGTTGGGTGACTCGGACAGTTGAAGCAGCTGCTCAGCCTTTTTGTCGCCCTCGTCCGCATCGTGGCGCAGCTTGGCCTCGTTGACGGAAAGGACGGCAACCTCCGTGGCGGCAAACCAGCCGTTGACCAGAATCAGGATCAGCTGAAGCAGCAAGGGACCTCCCCATGGGTCGGAAGACAAAGTAATCACTCCTTATTGCTTTCATGGTGCGGCAGTAAATCCACCACACCATTTTATATGATAGCACAACCTGCCAGCATTTGCAATCTTTTTGTCGCAAGCCAGAAAAATGAAAAAAGCTGCCCGCGCGGAGCAGCCCAAGCAGCATCAGCTTTCAAAACCAATCAGAATGCCGCCCATTTCGGAATAATAGCTCACCAGTCCCCGGGCAGGGTACACCTGTATATCCGCCTCCGGCGCCAGGCCGCGGATGAGCTTCTCCATGGTTTCAGCCATGCCGGGGTTGTTGTGGGAAATGCGAACCTTGCCGCCCTTGTACCCCTTTTCCTGCAAAACGGAAAGCAGGCCCTGTTGCGTGCGTTTTTCACCCCGGCACTTGTTCACCGGCTGCAGGGTGCCCACATCGCTGGCGATGCCCACAATGCGTATGTTCAGCAGCCCGGCCAGCGCCGCCACCGCCGGGCTGACGCGCCCATTGTTCACCAGGCAGTGCAGGCTTTCCAGGGCAAAGGTCAGGTGGGTGTGCTGGCGATAGGCCTCAATGGCCTCCTCCAGGGCGTCAAAGGCCATGCCGTCCCGGTGCAGCTGGGCCACTTTTTCAATCAGCAGCACCATTTCCGGGCCGGTGGTCAGGGTATCCACCACCAGCACCTTTCTTTCCGGGTGCAGGCGCAGGTAATCCTCCCTGGCAATCATGGCTGCATTGCAGCAGCCGCTCATGTTGCTGGTAATGGTCAGGCAAACGATCTCGTCCGCATCGCCAAAGGCATCGCGCCAGGCATCGGGGTTAGGGCAGGAGGTGGTGCTGCGGCCCTTGTGCCCGGTCAGGAACGCCAGCATTTCCCCGGGATCCAGCGTGGCATCGTCCACAAAGGTGCGCTCCCCGGCCATAATGGTCAGCGGCACACTGGCAAAATCCACCCCGGAAAGGTTCAGCAAATCGCTGGAGGAATCAGCCACAATCTTGAATGCCATCGCATACGCCTTCTTACATTCATTAGCCACCGGTTTTTGAAAACCCGATAACCTGTTTCCGACTATATCAGCTTTTCAAAACCATGTCAACCCACTTGTGTAACTTTTTACGGAATATTCACAAACCGCATTGACGATTTTCGTTTCTTGTCCTATAATGTGGGATGCAAGGAGGTTGAAAGCAACATGCCCATCCGCATTGAGGCCTTCCGCATGCCCCGTTTTCGCGAAATACCCAACATGGGGCTATACCTGGACCAGACCATCAAGTATATCAACCAGTATCTCGAGCCCCTTGGCTGCATGGAAATCACCGCCTCCATGGTCAGCAATTATGTGAAAAAGGGCTACATCAAAAATCCCGAGCGCAAGCTCTACAATGCCGAGCAGATTGCCTATCTTTTCTTCATCGCCGTGGCAAAGAACGTGCTTTCCATGGAAAGCATTGCCCGGATGTTCAGCCTGATGCAGGGCGTGCAGACCATCGAAAGCGTATACGATTATTTTTGTTCCGAGCTGGAACAGCTGCTGAACTACATCTTCGGCGTGCAGGAGGACATCAGCTACCTGGGCGCCACCAATTCCGAGGTCAAGGACATGCTCCGCAGCGTGATCGTGGCGGTAGCCAACGTCATCTATGTCAACGACAAGCTGAAAAGCATGCCTGCCCCCGCCCCGGAGCAGCCTGCTGAAGGCTAAACAAACCGGCCTGCTGCACTTGCACAGCAGGCCGGTTTTCTGTTAAAATTCGCAGTTCATGGGGGTGCGGGCATAGGGGATCACATCGCGGATGTTGTCCACGCCGGTCAGGTACATCAGCAGGCGCTCAAAGCCCATGCCGAAGCCCGCGTGGGTGCAGCCGCCAAAGCGCCGCAGGTTCAGGTACCAGCCCAGGGATTCCTTGGAGATGCCCAGCTGATCCATGCGGGCGGTCAGCAGGTCGTAGCGGGTTTCACGCTGGGAACCGCCCATCAATTCGCCGGAGCCGGGCACCAGCAGGTCAACGGCGGCAACGGTCTTGCCGTCATCGTTCTGATACATGTAGAAGGCCTTGATGTCCTTGGGCCAGTTGTACACGAACACCGGGCCGTGGAAGTATTCCTCCGTCAGATACTTCTCGTGTTCCTTGGCGGTGTCCTGGCCGTATTCCGGCGGGAACTGCCAGTCCTTGCCGGAATTCTTGAGGATGGTGATAGCCTCCTCGTGGGTAATGCGGGCGCACTGGCTGTCTGCCAGGGCGGTCAGGCGTTCCACCAGGCCGGAGGTACCCTTGCCGCCGGCGGCAAAGCTGTCCAGGAAGGCCAGCTCATCCGGAATTCCGCCGCGTGGGTCTTGGTGTTGGAGTTCTCTGCCCGGAAGGTCGGGCCAAAGGTGTAGATCTTGGAGAATGCCATGGCGAAGGTTTCGCCCTCCAGCTGGCCCGTCACCGCCAGGGAGGTGGGCTTGCCGAAGAAGTCCTC
>CAYMOM010000193.1:0-2650 GCA_964391995.1 uncultured Faecalibacterium sp. | reverse complement strand
ATGTGACCATGCGGTTCTTCAAGGGCAGCGCCTTCTCTGTGGAAGCGCCCAACTTTGTGGTGCTGCAGGTGACCGATACCGAGCCTGGCTTCAAGGGCGACACCGCTTCCAACACCTACAAGCCCGCCACCCTGGAAACCGGCTACAGCCTGCAGGTGCCCCTGTTCATCAACACCGGCGATATGATCCGCATCGATACCCGCTCCGGCGAGTATATGGAGCGCGCCTGATTTCTCCCCCAAGGACGGAAGGAGGTTTTCTCAATGAGCAAGCTGACGGATAAGGCCAGCTACCTGAAGGGCCTGGCTGAAGGCATGAAGCTGAACACCGAAAAGGACGCCAACAAGCTGCTGCTGGAAGTGCTGGAGCTGGTGGGCGACATGGCCGGCGAAATGGAAGCCATGGCCGAGGCCCATGAGGAGCTGAACGACTATGTGGAGTCCATCGACGATGACCTGGCCGACCTGGAGGAAACCCTCTTCGGTGACGACGAGGACTGCGATTGCTGCGACTGCGACGATGAGGACTGCGACTGCTGCCACGACCACGAGGATGACGAGGACGATGAGGATGACCTGATCGTTTACGCCTGTCCCTCCTGCGGTCATGAGATTGAGTTCCATGCCTCCGATGTGGACTTTGACGAGGATTATCAGTGCCCTGCCTGCGGCAAGCCTGTTTTCCCGGAACTGGACGAGGACGAATAAAAAAGCAAAAAGAGGAGCCGGAAAGCGAAAACTTTTCCGGCTCTCTTTCTGTCTGCCCAAAAACGCATCGCCCCCGCGTCGCGGCAGGCTCTCTGCCTGCCGTGCCCCCTGCTGAACCGGCGTACCAAACACGCTCGAAAAAGGGATCCTTAAGGGATGAAATCCCTTAAGCAGGATTCTTAAGGGCAGCGCCCTTAAGCGGGTTGTCAGGGCAGCGCCCTGACCGGGAGTCCAGAGGGCAGCGCCCTTTGCCGTCACCTTTTGACGGATTTCCTGGCCCTGGGGGCGCGGGAGCGGCGCTGCTGGACATCGGGCTTTTGGGGTGCCTCGCCACGGAGTGTGAGAAGCTGGTCCCGGAGCTTGGCGGCCTTTTCGAATTCCAGGGCCTTGGCGGCTGTCAGCATCTGGTCTTCGATCTGGCGCATGAGGGCGGCGCGCTCGTCCTCGGTCAGGGCGGTGGGGGATGCAGCCTCCGCTGCCTTGGTGATTTCCAGCACATCGCGAATGGCGTTGCGCACGGTTTCCGGGGTGATGCCGTTGGCCTGGTTGTATGCCTGCTGCAGGGCGCGGCGGCGGTTGGTTTCGGAAATGGCGCGCATCATGCTGTCGGTCATCACATCGGCATACATGATCACCCGGCCATCCGCATTGCGGGCGGCGCGGCCAATGGTCTGCACCAGGGAGGTTTCGCTGCGCAGAAAGCCTTCCTTGTCTGCATCCAGGATGGCCACCAGGGAAACCTCCGGCAGGTCAAGGCCTTCGCGGAGAAGGTTGATGCCCACCAGCACATCATATTCGCCCAGGCGCAGGTCGCGGATAAGCTGCATGCGCTCCATGGTCTGTATGTCGCTGTGCAGGAAGCGGACGCGAATCTCCAGTTCCTTCAGGTAGTCGGTCAGGCTTTCCGCCATGCGCTTGGTGAGGGTGGTGACAAGAATGCGCTCCTTCCGGGCAATCACCTTGCGGATCTCGCCCACCAGGTCGTCCACCTGCCCGGTGGCTTTGCGTACGATAATCTCCGGGTCCAGCAGGCCTGTGGGGCGGATGATCTGCTCCACCACCTGCTGGGCCCGTTCCATTTCATAAGGGCCGGGGGTGGCGGAAACAAAGATGGTCTGGCGGATGCGCTGCTCGAATTCCTGAAAGAGCAGCGGGCGGTTATCATAGGCGGAGGGCAGGCGGAAGCCGTATTCCACCAGGGTGTCTTTTCTGGCCCGGTCGCCGTTGTACATGGCGCGGATCTGGGGCACAGTCACATGGCTTTCATCAATAAAACACAGGAAATCCCTGGGAAAGTAGTCCAGCAGGGAGTAGGGCGCATCGCCGGGCTTGCGGCCATCGAAATAGCGGCTGTAGTTCTCAATCCCCTGGCAGTAGCCAATTTCCCGCATCATTTCAATATCATAATGGGTGCGCTGGGCAATGCGCTGGGCCTCCAGCAGCTTGCCTTCTTTTTCAAAGGCGGTAATCCGCTCCTGCAGGTCGCGCTCGATAACGGCAATATTTTCCTCCAGGTGGGAATGGTCGGTGGCGTAGTGGGTGGCGGGGAAGATGCCCACATGCTCCAGCACTGCCAGCACATGGCCGCTGACGGCCTCGATTTCGCTGATGCGGTCAATCTCATCGCCAAAGAACTCAATGCGCAGGGCGTGCTCGTGCTCGCCGGCAGGGATGATCTCCACCGTGTCCCCGCGGACGCGGAAGGTGCCGCGGACAAAATCAATATCGTTGCGGGTGTACTGGATGTCGATCAGCGCCCGGAGCAGCTTGTCCCGGCTGATGGTCATGCCGGGCCGGAGGGAGATCATCTGCCCTTCATACTCGCTGGGGTCGCCCATGGAGTAGATGCAGCTGACCGAGGCCACGATGATCACGTCCTTCCGCTCCCGCAGGGCGGCGGTGGCGGAGTGCCGCAGCCGGTCGATCTCCTCGTTGATGGAGGC
>CAYMOM010000192.1:0-2722 GCA_964391995.1 uncultured Faecalibacterium sp. | reverse complement strand
AGTGCCTGCACCAGCGCCTGTTTGGCGAGGAGGAGCAGCCTGCCATTGTGCCTGCGCCCCCTGCTGAAGAGCCGGAAAAGCCGGAGGAAAACGAGCCCGGCGATGAGGCCGAAAAGGCCTGGGACGCCAACGTGCCCAGCGATGAGGCCGAAAAGGCCTGGGACGCCAACGTGCCCAGCGATGAGGCCGAAAAGGCCTGGGACGCCAACGTGCCCAGCGATGAGGCCGAGCTGGAATCTCTGGCGGGCCTGACCGACGAGCCGGACGAGGCCGCCATCGAGGACCTGAAGGCCCTGGACGGCGCCGATGAATCCGACCTGACCGAGGAATAATCCGTCAGCCCTACGCTGACAAGCTTCCCCAACCAATGGGGAAGCCTTTCCATGTGCACAAAAAAGGGTTTCGAAAGGCTTGAAAACCCTTCGCGGGATTCTTAAGGGCAGCGCCCTCTGCCCCACGGAAGAAGGAGAGTTGTTATGGCGCGAGTGACTGCGCGGGCTGCGGTGATGCAGATGATTTATGAAAAGCTGGCCGGCGGCCAGGGCGGCGAGGAAACGCTGCAAATGGTGTATGACGAGCTCCGCGCGGAGGGTGTTCCCGGCGTGGAAACCGTGAAGGATAACGAGCCGGGCAAGGCCGACCGGGCCTACATCACCCGGGTGTTGGACGGCGTGGTGACCCACCTGGACGAGCTGGACGAGCAGATTGCCTCCGCCAGCCGGGAGTGGAGCATCGACCGGATGCCCAAGGTGGATTTGTCCATCCTGCGGCTTGCCACCTGGGAGATTCTCCACGAGGAGGATGTGCCCGGCAGCGTAGCCATCAACGAGGCGGTGGAGCTGGCCTCCCGCTACTCCGAGCCTGCCAGCGGCAGGTTTATCAATGGTGTGCTGGGCACCATCCTGCGCCGGAAAGAGGCGGCACAGGCATGAGTCGCATCGTCATCGGGCTGGACACCAGCTGCTACACCACATCCGCTGCGGCGGTAACGGTGGAGGGTCAGGTGCTGGCAAGCTGCCGCAAGCTCCTGCCGGTGAAGCCCGGGGAGCGCGGCCTGCGCCAGAGCGAGGCCGTGTTTATCCATGTGCGCCAGTTGCCGGAAAGGCTGGAGGAACTGGCGGCGGCGGTGCAGGGCCACGAAATAGTGGCGGTGTGCGCCTCCCGCCAGCCCAGGGACGAGGAAGAATCGTATATGCCGGTGTTTCATGTGGGGGATGCCCAGGCCCGCGGCCTTGCCGCCATGCTTGGCGTCCCTTGCTTTGCATCCACCCACCAGCGGGGTCATGTGGCTGCTGCCATGGTGGACAGCGGCATTGAGCCAGGCAATTTGCTGGCGGTGCACCTGTCCGGCGGCACCACGGAGCTTTTGTCCCTGCGGGGTGATGAGCTGACCCTGCTGGGCGGCACCCTGGATCTTCACGCCGGGCAGCTGGTGGACAGGGCGGGTGTGGCCCTGGGGCTGCCCTTTCCTGCCGGCCCGCACCTGGAACAGCTGGCCGTACGCGGCGAAAGCGCCGCCCTGCTGCCTGCCAACCTGGCGGACGGCGGCCTGCACTGCCATTTTTCCGGCGCGGAAACCCAGGTGCAGCGCTGGATCCGCCAAGGCGCCATGCCCCGGGAAAACATCGCCCGGGAGGTCTACGACCTGCTGGCACGAACCGTCAGCCGGATGGTGCTGGCCGGCGCAAAGGAAACCGGCATCCGTCAGGTGCTGATTGCCGGCGGCGTGGCAAGCTCCGCCCTGTTCCGCCAAATGGTGACGGAACGCATTCGCAAGATGGACAGGCATTTCCGGGTGTGCTTCGGAAAGCCTGAATACAGCGGCGATAATGCCGTGGGCGTGGCGCTGATCGGCGCGAAAAGGTATCGTGAAATGGAGTAAGGAGGAATCCACCATGGCTGCACAGCTGCTGGACGGCAAAGCTATGTCGGAAACGCTGCGCCAGGAGATCGCCCGGGAGGTTGCCGGGCTGAAGGAACAGGGCATCACCCCCGGCCTGGCGGTGATTCTGGTGGGGGACGACCCTGCCAGCCAGATTTATGTGCGCAACAAGGGTATTGGCTGCCAGCAGACGGGCATGCACTCCGTGACCATCCGCCTGCTGGAGAATACCACCCAGCAGGAGCTGGAGGAGCAGATTCGCCGGCTGAACGGGGATGGGAGCATCCACGGCATTCTGGTGCAGCTGCCCCTTCCCGGGCACCTGGACGAAGCCGCCGCCCTGGCGGTCATCGCCCCGGAGAAGGACGTGGACGGCTTCCATGTGCAGAATGCGGGCAAGCTGCTCAATGGCCTGCCCGGCGTGGTGGCCTGCACGCCCAAGGGCGCCCTGGAGATGATCCGCCGCACCGGCGTTGACCTTTGCGGCAAGGAGGCCGTGGTGGTGGGCCGCAGCAACATTGTGGGAAAACCCATGGCGATGCTGCTCTTACAGGAAAACTGCACCGTGACCCTGTGCCACAGCCGTACGAAAAACCTGGCGGAACACACCCGCCGGGCGGATGTGCTGGTGGCTGCGGTGGGCAAGGCGAAATTCATCACTGCCGATATGGTCAAGCCCGGTGCCATTGTGATTGACGTGGGCATCAACCGGGTGGACGGCAAGGTGGTGGGGGATGTGGACTTTGATGCGGTGAAGGATGTGGCAGGGTGGATCACTCCCGTGCCCGGCGGCGTGGGGCGCATGACCATCACCATGCTTTTGCAGAACACCCTGGAAGC
>CAYMOM010000191.1:0-2773 GCA_964391995.1 uncultured Faecalibacterium sp. | reverse complement strand
CCTCATCAGTCCCTTCGGGACAGCTTCCCCTCCAGGGGAAGCCATGGTGCCTGGCTGTGCACCAGCCCACAAACCTGCGCACAAAGCGCGAGCCACATACCGCGCGCAAGGCACCCCAAACCTCCAAAATGACCGAAACGTTCCTGATCGCCCCCGCGGGGAAGCCAGTGGGGTTACCAACCCAAAAACCTGCCCAGTTGCGGGGGAAAGGGGGTCCGGGGCCGCTACGCCGCGGTACAGTATTAGCGGCCCCGGTCGCTCTTTGGTTCTTTCTCGCGAGTGAGAAAGAACATCCCCCTGCACACAGCCTGTGTGCTAAATACGCACCCTATGGGCCTGCCGGCCCTGTGCGCAAATGCGCGCACATCCGGGCCTGCCGGCCCCAAAAGAGGTGAAACCATGGAATGCCGCCTTTGCCCGCGCAACTGCGGGGCGCTGCGAACCGAAACCCAGGGCAGCGGCTTCTGCCGCCTGCCGGAGGGCATGCGCATTGCCCGCATTCAGCCGCATCTGTGGGAGGAGCCGCCCATCAGCGGCACCAGGGGCACGGGGGCGGTGTTTTTCAGCGGGTGCACCCTGCGCTGTGCCTATTGCCAGAATGCGGACATCAGCCACCGGAATCTGGGCCGGGACTTCACCCCGCAGCAGCTGGCGGACAGCCTCCGCCGCCTGGTGGATGCCGGGGTGCATTCCATCAGCTTCATTACCGCCACGCCCTATGTGGAAAAAATTCTGGAAACCCTGGACATTTACCGTCCGCCTGTTCCCCTGGTGTGGAATACCTCCGGTTATGAAACTCTGGAAACCCTGCGCCGGCTGAATGGCGTGGTGGATGTTTACCTGCCCGACCTGAAGCATTTTTCCCAAGCCATGGGCCAGCTGTGCGCCAGGGCGGCGGACTACTTTGCCGTGACCGGCGCCGCCATCAAAGAAATGTGCCGGCAGACCGGCCCTGCCGTGTATGATGAGGACGGCCTGATGCGCCGTGGCGTGCTGATCCGCCACCTGATCCTCCCCGGCCTGACCAGCGAAAGCATGGCCCTGCTGGACTGGGTGAAGGACAGCCTGCCTGCCGGCACGCCCGTCAGCCTGATGCGCCAGTACCTGCCCTGCAACCAGGTGGACATTCCCGGCCTGAACCGCACCATCACCCCACGGGAATACCGCCGCGTCCGCGATCATATGCTGGCCCTGGAGCTGCCCGGCTTTTTGCAGGAGGCCACATCGGCCAGCGCGGATTTTGTGCCCGTGTTTGGTCAGGACGAGAGCTTTATCTAGCATCGCTGCCGCTTCGGCGGCTTTTTTGTTGCGCAAAAAAACCCGCCTTTTTCATCAAAGCGGGCCTTGAAAGGCGGGGTTATCAGGCGCTGCGCTGGCCCCAGCGGCGGAGAAGCACAGCCAGGACGATGCCGACGGCCAGGATCATCAGGCCAATGAAAATCACAAAGCCGGACATCATGCCGAACATGTTGTCCGCCGTGCTGGTGATGGAATCGAAACCCGTGCCGATGGAGCCGCTGCCCATGCCAATGGCGGAAAGCACTTCATCGGCATTGTAGGGTGCGGAGGTGATGTTCCCTGCTGCGTCATACCAGGTCACGCCGCCGGAGCCGAAGCCGGCATCAAAGCCGGAAGAACCGCCGCGGATGAAGGCGCTGGTCAGCACTCGCATGAACACCCCAAACAGCGCAAACAGGCCGCCGCCTGCTGCCATGCGCACACCGTACAGCCAGCCGTATTTCTTAATGGCGCGGCTGATGAACCCGGGCATATCCTCCACCCACTGGGGCCAGGAGGAACTGCTGGCCCGGGGCTGTTCCGCCGGCCCGGCAGCGGGCGCTTCTTCGGGAATGCCGTCCTCGCTGAGCAGCCAATCGGTGGTTACGCCAAAGGCCTGGGCCAGCAGCGGCAGCTTGCTGATCTCCGGCGAGGCCTCCCCTGTTTCCCACTTGCTGATGGACTGGCGGGACACGCCTATCCGGGCGGCAAGCTCTTCCTGGGACAGGGCGGCGTGCTTGCGGCACCAGTAGATTTTCTCGTTGAGCTTCATAGGGCTTCTCCTTCGTCATCGGGCGCGGCCCGGTTAATGCCTGAAGCATAGCATGGAAGGCGGTTGCAGGGCTACCAACAGGTGCTGGAAATGCCGCAACCACTGGTTGCAACCCCTGAATTTACTTAGCTTCCGCCCAGTTAGCACCCTGGTGCACATCAGCCTTCAGGGGAACCTCCAGGGCGATGACCTCCTCCATGCTGCGCTTCAGCAATTCGGCGGCCTGGGGGACTTCCTCCGGGGGACACTCCAGCAGCAGCTCATCGTGCACTTGCAGGATTAGCCGGCTGCGCAGGCCTGCCTGATGCAGCGCTTCATCCACACGCACCATGGCCAGCTTGATAATATCCGCCGCCGTGCCCTGGACGGGGGTGTTCATGGCGGCGCGCTTGCCAAACTCACGAACGACGCTCTTGGGGGAGCGCAGCTCCGGCAGGTACCGCCTGCGGCCCATGAGGGTTACCGCATAGCCGTTGCGGGCGCCGTCCTCGGCGGCCTCGTCCATAAAGCGCTTCACGCCGGGATACTTGGCAAAATAGCGGCTGATGAACTCCCGGGCCTCCTTCTGGGTCACGCCGGTGTTTCTTGCCAGGCCAAAGCCGCTGATGCCGTAGATCAGGCCGAAGTTCACTGCCTTGGCCCGGGAACGCAAGGTGGCATCCACCTGCTCCAGCGGCACATCGAAAATCTCGCTGGCGGTGCGGGCGTGCACGTCCTGCCCGG
>CAYMOM010000190.1:0-2818 GCA_964391995.1 uncultured Faecalibacterium sp. | reverse complement strand
TTGAGGTTGCGGATAGCTGTCGCCGGGAGGCGACTGAGGGAGCGCGCGGGTGCACCTGTGCGGTTGCGCACCCATCGGCCTTCCACAGACCATGCCGCGGGCGAACACAATTCGCCCCTACACGTCTGCCAAGCAGCTGAGCAGCGGATGAGTGCACGAGAACTCCTTCCGTCAGCCGCAGGCGGCTGCCACCTCCCTCGGAGAGGGAGGCTTATCGTGTGCGCCTGCCACGCATCGCTCCTCCCCCGCGTCGCGGCGGGCCTGTCGCCCGCCGTGACCCCCGCTTGGCTGTAACCAATCAGGGCTGTCCCACCCGGGATTCTTAAGGGCCTTTCGGCCCTTAAGCGGGAGTCCAGAGGGCAGAGCCCTCTGGTCACGCCATGGGGGACAGGTGCCAGATGGTGTCGTTGTATTCGCGGATGGTGCGGTCGGAGGAAAAGATGCCGGACATGGCGGTGTTGGTGATGGCCATTTTCAGCCACTTTTCCTGGTCGGCATAGTCGGCATTCAGGCGGCGCTGGGCCATGGAGTAGGAGCCGAAATCCTTCAGGACGAAGTAGGGGTCAGCCATGTTGCCATAGTCGCCAATCAGCAGGCTGTGGTACAGCTCCTGCAGCACGGCGGCATTGTTGGGGAACAGGGTGCCATCGATCATCTGGGTCAGGGCCTGGCGGATCTCCTGGTTGCTCTCGTAAATCTGCATGGGGTTGTAGTTCCGCTCGCGGTACATGTCCCGCACGGTGTCGGACCGCATGCCGAAAATGTAGATATTGTCCATGCCCACCTGCTGGCTGATCTCCACATTGGCGCCATCCATGGTGCCGATGGTCACGGCGCCGTTCATCATGTACTTCATGTTGCCGGTGCCGCTGGCCTCCTTGGAGGCGGTGGACAGCTGCTCGGATACCTCGGCGGCGGGGATGAGGATCTCCGCGGTGGAAACATCGTAATTCTCCAGGAACACCACCTGCAGGTACTTCCTGGCCCGGGGATGCTTGGCAATCAGGTCGCTCAGGGCGTTGATGAAGCGGATGATCTGCTTGGCCCTGTAGTATCCGGGAGAAGCCTTGGCGCCGAAGAAGAACACCCGAGGCTCCATGGTGAAGGTTTCATCGTTCACAATACGGTTGTACAGCACCAGAATGTGCAGGGCGTTGAGCATCTGGCGCTTATACTCGTGCAGGCGCTTGGACTGGGCATCGAAAAGGAAGGAAGGATCCACCGTGATGCCCTGACGCTCCTTCACCAGCTTGGCCAGGCGCTGCTTGTTGTGGAGCTTCACCTTGGCAAATTCATCTCGGAAGGCAGCATCCTCCTTGAAGGGCAGCAGCTTTTCCAGCTGATCGGGGTTCTTCTTCCAGTCCTCGCCGATGGCATCGGTAATCAGCCGGGTCAGCTCCGGGTTGCAGCTCATCAGCCAGCGGCGGTGGGTGATGCCGTTGGTGATGGCGGTGAACTTCTCGGGCATGACCAGGTTGAAATCGTGGAAGGTTTCATCCTTCAGGATCTCGCCGTGGAGCATGGACACGCCGTTGACGGAATAGGACATGGCAATGCACAGGTTGGCAATGTGAATCTGCCCGTAGGAGATAACAGCCATCTGGGCAATGCGCTCCCACTGGCCGGGGAACACATTCCACAGCCGGGCGCAGAAGCGGCGGTTGATCTCGGCAATAATCTGGTACACCCGGGGCAGCAGCTGCTGCATCATGGCTTCGGGCCACTTTTCCAGGGCCTCCGCCATGATGGTGTGGTTGGTGTAGGCAAAGGTCTTCTGCACAATGGCGGAAGCCTCGTCCCAGCCCAGGCCTTCCTCGTCCATCAGCAGGCGCATCATTTCTGGGATGGCCACGCCGGGGTGGGTATCGTTGATGTGAATGCAAACCTTCTCCGGCAGGAGGGAGAAATCATTGCCGTGGAGCTTCTTGAAATCCTTCAGGATATACTGCAGGGTGGCGGAGGTGAAGAAGTACTGCTGCTTCAGCCGGAGCATCTTGCCCTCGTAGTGGTTGTCCTCGGGGTAGAGCACCTTGGAGATGGTTTCCGCCAGCTCCACTTCCTCCACGGCCTGCACATACTTGCCCTGGCCGAAGGAGTTCAGGTCGATGCGCTTGGGGCTGCGGGCAGACCAGGTGCGCAGGGTGTTGACGGTGGCTGTGTCGTAGCCAACGATGGGCATGTCGTAGGGCACGGCTTCCACGGTGCTGTAATCCCGGTGGATGAAGCGGGTGGTGCCGTTCTCCTCCACCATGTCCACATGACCGCCGAAGTGCACCTCGCAGGCGTCTTCCATCACGGGCATTTCCCAGCTGTTGCCGTTGTCCAGCCAGGAGTCGGGCAGCTCCACCTGCTGACCGTCCACAATCTTCTGGCGGAACAGGCCGTATTCATAGCGGATGGTGCAGCCCATGGCGGGCAGGTTCAGGGAGGCCAGGCTGTCCAGGAAGCAGGCTGCCAGGCGGCCCAGGCCGCCATTGCCCAGGCCGGGTTCCGGCTCTTCCTTCAGCACCGTGTCGATGTCAATGCCCAGCTCGCTCAGGGCCTGGCGGTATTCATCGGTGGAAACCAGGTTCAGCATATTGCAGTACATGCTGCGGCCCATGAGGAATTCCATGGACAGGTAGTACAGCCGCTTGGACTTAGCCTTCTTGTACGCCTCGCGGGAGATGCTGTATTTCTGCATGATCTGATCACGGACGGTGGTGGCCACAGCCTTGTAGATCTGCTGCTGGGAGGCCTCCTGGATGGTCAGGCCGTTGTAGCGCTGCAGCTTGCCAATGATGGAAGCCTTGATGGATTCTTTATCGAAGGAAGTGGT
>CAYMOM010000189.1:0-2993 GCA_964391995.1 uncultured Faecalibacterium sp. | reverse complement strand
CCCAGGTGACCAAAGCTGTAGTTGAACCCGCACACCACATGCCGGGGATGATACACCCTTTCCAGCATGGTCATGAATTCCTCCGGCGTTTCCGCCGCCGTTTCCGCCGTAAAGGGCAGTATGCACAGGTGATCCACCCCAAAGCCGGCCATCAGCGCTGCCCGCTCGGTCAGGGTGGTCAGCAGGGGCGGCGCAGCCTGGGGCCGCAGCACCTGCAGGGGATGTGGCTCAAAGGTGCACACATTCAGCGGCAGGCCGCTTTGCTCTGCCAGCTCCAGCCCGGCCATCAAAAGCGCCTGATGCCCCCGGTGCACCCCGTCAAACATGCCCAGCACCAGCACACATGGCGGCAAGGCGCCGGGATTTCGGAGTATTTGCATATTGGTCTTATCCCTCCGGGGCAATCAGCGCCCGCCAGGTGAGCATGTCACCTTCCCGGGCCGCCATGCCCCAAAATTCGTCTTTCAGGTACACCCGCGCGGCCTGGCCTTCCGCCAGCTCGTCCCCGCCCAGCCACTTCAGGGGCAGCTTTGCGCCGTTTTCCACCTGCTTGCGCAGGCGCGAGGGCGCATCCACCCGGGGCAGGTGCTGCAAGGGCATATCCAGGGCCAGCAGCTGCCGGGCCAGGGTGCCTGCCTGGGCGAGGTTCGCCGCCTCTTCCAGGGTCATGGCGGTGTCCAGGCGGAACACGCCGCTCTGGCTCCGCAAAAGAAATCGCATGTGGGCCGGGCAGCCCAGCATGTCACCCAGATCGCTGCAGATGGAGCGAATGTAGGTTCCTCTGCCGCAGCGGATGGTCATCAAAACGCCATGGTCGGCGGTTTCACCATGCAGGTCAATGGAGGCCACATGCACCTGCCGCAGGGGAACCTCCGCCGTTTCACCCCGGCGGGCCCGCTGGTACATGGCAACGCCGTCCTGCTTGATGGCGCTGTACATGCTGGGCCGCTGCCAGATGTCCCCCACCAGCCGGGCAGCAGCCTGCTGCACCTGGGCATAGGCAGGATGGTTTTCACCCCTGGCAATCACCCGGCCGGTGGCGTCCTGGGTGTCGGTGGATGTGCCAAAGGCGCACTCCGCCACATACTCCTTTTCCTTGTCCACCAGGTAATCGAACAGCCGGGCGGCCTTGCCGATCATGATGGGCAGCACGCCTGCGGCTTCCGGGTCAAGGGTGCCGGCATGGCCCACGCGCTTCTCGCCGGTCAGGCGGCGCACGGTGGCAACCACCGCGGCAGAGGTCATGCCCGGCGGCTTCAGGATATTCAAAAAACCATTCATTTATACAACCTCTTCCATGGCCTGCAGCACCTTTTCCACAGCCTGGCTTATGGGGCCGTCCACCGTGCAGCCGGAGGCCTGGGCGTGTCCGCCGCCGCCGAAGCGCCGGGCGATTTCATCCACCCTGTCCGGTGCCACGGCCCGCAGCGCCATTTTGATGCTGCCGTCCTCATTTTCCCGGGCCAGCAGCGCCAGGCGAACGCCGGGGATGTCCACCCCGTAATTGACAATGGCGTCCGCATGCTCCGGCAGGGCCTGGCTGTCCTGAAAATCCTTCTGGGTCAGCACCATGGTGGTGATGGTATCACCGCTGTGGAATTTCATGCTGCTCAGCGCCCGGGCCAACAGCAGCACATGGGGCTTTTCCCGCTGGCGGAACAGCACCCGGTTCATTTCGTCCAGGGGCAGGCCGCAGGCCATCAGCTGGCTCATGACGGCAAAGGCCTCTGCATTGGTGCTGCTGAAGGCAAAGTTCCCCGTATCGGTGGAAATGGCGGCATACAGGCACATGGCGATCTCCCTGTCCGGCGCCACGCCCAGCACGTCCAGCTGCTGTTTTATGAGCAGTGCCGTGGCGGGCGCATCCGCATCCACGCTGTTCACCCCGGTGTAGCAGGGATTGGTGCCGTGGTGGTCGATCTGCGCGGTGCCGGCCGCCTGCTGCAGAAGGCGCTGGCAATCGCCCATGCGCCCCTGGTCGGACACATCCACGCAAATCAGCAGGTCATATTGCTCGCCGCTGGTCTGGCGGAAGCTCTCCACACCGGGCAGCATACTCAAACTGCCGGGAATCTTATCCTGGCAGAACACGCTCACCTGCTTGCCCAGGCACTCCAGGCCCAGCTTCAGGGCCAGGCAGCTGCCCACGGTGTCACCGTCCGGGTTCACATGGGCGCACAGGGCGATGGTCTTTGCCGGGCGGATCAGCCGGGCGATCTCTTCAGGCTTCCGGGTCAGTGCCATGGTCGTTCATTCCTTCCGTCTTCTGTACATCCGCCAGTACCTTGGCAATGTGCACGCCATAGGCAATGTTCTCGTCCTTCACAAAGGACAGTTCCGGGCTTTGGCGGATGACAATGTTCCGGGCCAGCTCCCGGCGGATGTAGCCGGCAGCGCTCTTCAGCGCCTTGAGCAAATCGTCCCGCTTGTCGTCCTCCAGCACGGAAACGAAAATCTTCGCAAACCGCAGATCCCGGGTCACTTCCGCCCGGGTCACGGAAAACGTGCCGCAAATGCGGGGGTCGTTCAAATCCTCCCGGATGATCCTGTCCACCTCCCGGCGAACCTCCTCCGAAATTCTGTCAATCCTCTGATAGCTCTGTTTCATAAAACCTCCCCAGAGGCTCTGCCTCTGGACTCCGGTCAAGGGCGCTGCCCTTGACAATCCCGGCAGAGGCTCTGCCTCTGCACTCCGCTTAAGGGCTTTCAGCCCTTAAGAATCCCATTTTGGCGATGTGCTTGCAGGCATTTGCATACAAGCTGCGCCTGTTGTGTTTTTGACCCCATAAGGTCATAACTCCCTGGAGCAGCTGCCCCAGGGAGTTGCATTTCCCCACCCCGCTCCTCACCGAAAGAAGGGAGTCCAGAGGGTCGAAGACCCTTTGGCAGAGGAGTCCAGAGGGGACAGCGTCCCCTCTGGTGGGGTTAAGGGGCAACGCCCCTTACCGCGGGATTTCTTCCATGATGAAGCACTCGACGATGTCGCCTTCCTT
>CAYMOM010000188.1:0-3004 GCA_964391995.1 uncultured Faecalibacterium sp. | reverse complement strand
TACTCGTAGGCAATCCACCCGCCCTTGTCCAGGCACAGCTGCTTGATGGCGGCAAGGCTTTCCTCGAAGGATTGTGTGCTGATGCTCAGGCTGGCGGTGCGGATGATCTTCTGCTCCTGCTCCACCGCCTCCTTGGCCATGGGGGCAGCCTCGGCCACCACGGCATTGTCATAGGCGGTACCACTGGCGGAGCGCAGGCTGTAGCCCTCCACGGTTCCATAGTCATAGGAAACGGTTTCGGCATACTGGCTGTTGGAAGCAGGCGCAGGGGACAGGCTGTCCCGGGTCAGCAGGGTGCCACCCACCACAAACACCAGCGCTGCTGCGGTGGAAAGAATCCGTGTCCAGGCAGTGCGCCTGGCGGGTTTTATGGCGGCTTCCTCCTCCACCTGCTGCATCCATCCGGCATGAAAGTCCTCCGGCATGGGGGGTACATCCTCGTTCAATTCCCGGAGAGCCTGATCCAGCTTTTCGTTATCGTACAGGTTCATCAGATGCTCCTCCTTTCACTGTGTTGGACGGATTTCCCGGCGGATTGTTCCTGCCCTGCAAGAATTTCCGCCAGCTTCTGCCTGGCCCGGCTGATGCGGCTTTTCACCGTGCCGGCAGCCACGCCGGTGATTTGGGCAATCTCGTCATACTTGCGGCCCTCCACTGCGCTGAGGATCAGAGCGGTGCGCATGTCCTCCGGCAGCTGGGCAATGGCGCGGTGCAGCCTGGTTTTTTCCTCCCGCTGCAGGGCCTGTTCCTCCGGCAATGGACTGGGGTCAACAGGGTCAAAGCCGGTGTCTGCCAGCGCATCGGCGGATTCGGCAGCATAGCGCTTTTTCCGGCGGAGAAAATCCACGCAGCAGGAGGCGGCAATCCGGTACAGCCAGCTTTCCAGTGAGCAATCCTGCCGGTACTGCTGCAGGCAGCGCCAGGCCTTCACCATGGTTTCCTGGGCGCAGTCCTTTGCGTCCTCCCGGTGGTGTATATAGTGCCAGCACACCCGCCACACCAGCTGCTCATACGGGGTGATGAGCTGCTCAAAGGCGGCGGTGTCGCCTTTCTGGGCACGGCGGAGGAGAAGTTCATTCATGGGCATACCTCGCTTTCTTGGTTCACCTGCAAGATAGACGAAAGGAGTTCCGCTTTTGTTCCATGATAAAAGAAGTTTTTTGCATTGTCAAGCGGCGCAAAGTGTGATAGAATAGCCGCGATTTCACCACGGATGAGGTGCTGAAAATGGTATTGCTGATTGTGATTTACATGGCCTTTATCGGCCTGGGCCTGCCGGACAGCCTGCTGGGCGCCGCCTGGCCCATGATGCGGGTGGACCTGGGTGCACCCCTGCCCATGGCGGGCATGGTGTCCATGACCTGCGCCGGGGGGACGATCCTCTCCAGCCTGCTGTCCACCCGGCTGGTGAACCGCTTTGGCGCGGGAAAGGTAACGGCCTTTTCCACCGCCATGACCGCCGCCGCGCTGACCGGCTATGCCCTGGCGCCTGCACCCTGGCTGCTGTTTGCGGCGGCCATACCCCTGGGCCTGGGCGCCGGCAGCGTGGATGCCGCCCTGAACAACTATGTGGCCTTGCATTACGAATCCCGGCACATGTCCTGGCTGCACTGCTGCTGGGGTGTGGGCTGCACCATCGGCCCCATGATCCTCAGCGCCTGTGTGGCCGGCGGCGCAGGCTGGCGCATGGGCTATGGCATTGTGATTGCCCTGCAGGCTGCGCTGGCCATTACCCTTTTCCTGACGCTGAAGCTGTGGAAGGCGGAATCCCCCCTGCAGGCGGCGCAGGCCCGGCAGCCTGCTGCCATGACCAACATGCAGGCCCTGAAGCTGCCTGGCATGAAGGCGGTGCTTTTGTCCTTCTTCCTGTACTGCGCGGTGGAATCCTCCATGATCCTGTGGACAGCCAGCTATGCGGAGTTCATCGGCGCCAGCAAGGAGCAGGCCAGCCTGGCCTCCAGCCTGTTCTTCATCGGCATCACCCTGGGCCGGGCGCTGAATGGCTTTCTCACGGTGCGCTTCAGCAGCAAAAGGCTCATCCGCCTGGGCATTGGCGGCATGCTGCTGGGCGCGCTGGTGCTGTTCCTGCCCCTGGGGTATGCCGGGTGCCTGGCTGGGGTGATGCTCTTTGGCCTGGGGTGCGCGCCGGTGTACCCCTGCACCATTCACGAAACGCCCCGGCGGTTTGGTGCGGCGGCCTCCCAGGCGGCAACAGGGCTGCAGATGGCCTTTGCCTATGTGGGTTCCACCTTCATGCCGCCGCTGATGGGCCTGCTGGCGGATGTGCTGGGCCTGGGCATGGTGCCCTTCTGGGTACTGGGGATTACCCTGGCGCTGGCCCTGTGTAACGAGCAGGTGAACCGCCGCACCATGTAAGATGAAAATTCTGTGACGGATGAAAAAATGACTTGCCTTTTTTTGAAAACAGGTCTATAATGAGCGCGGTTGAATCCTTCGGGTCTGTGGTTGCAAGCCGATGCCAGTCGCAGGCAAAGCGGTCCACGTAAGGCGTCCAAAGCGGCGCTGAGCATGGTGCGGTTTAGAAGTAAGTCCGCCCGGGGCATGCCCCGAGAGAAGCGCGTGAGGGCGCAAGTGCGTTGAGCAACCTTCCAGGCGGCGAGTGTGGGGTCAAAAACCAGGTCAGCCGGGGGTATTCGCCACATTTTACAATTCAGGGGGTTCCTAACCATGTACGAAGACAAGACGCTGGTATGCAAAGACTGTGGTGCTGAGTTCGTTTTCACCGCCGGTGAGCAGGAATTCTACGCCGAAAAGGGATTCCAGAACGAGCCCACCCGTTGCCGTGCCTGCCGCCAGGCCCGCAAGGCAAACCGCCCCGCTGCCGGCGCTCCCCGCGAGATGCACGACGCCGTTTGCGCTGAGTGCGGCAAGCCCACTCAGGTTCCCTTCCTGCCCCGCGAGGATCGTCCCGTCTACTGCAGCGAGTGCTTTGCTGCCCGTCGTGGATAATAGCATCGCAAAGAGCGGCCCAACCGGGCTGCTT
>CAYMOM010000187.1:0-3041 GCA_964391995.1 uncultured Faecalibacterium sp. | reverse complement strand
GCCCCGCCCGCGCGGCAAAGCCCCGCGATACGAATGAAGTCAGAGGGCCTGCGGGTCCTCCGACACCACCCGGAGGTTCTTTGACAAACTAAAGCATCCGCATCAATCCGGTGCGGATGCTTTTTGTGTTGGAACAGCCTTTCAGTTTTCAAAGCACAAAACCGTGCTGGGTGTGCCGTCGCAATAGTCTTCTATGCCACGGAGGGTTTTTACGTCACCTGCGGCATAGCGGCAGGCAATGCCATTCCAGAAGGCTACGCTGGGCAAATTCTTTGTGTGGAACTTGATTTGCCAGCGCCCCTTGTGCCGCTGAAACACCTGCGCCATGGCAGCGCTGCCCACGCCCTTGCGGCGATAGGGATATGCCACAAAGAACTCCGCCACCGCCCAGTCCAAAGGACAATCCACCTCTGGGTGGCTGTTGATGAGCACAAAGCCTGCCAGCGCACCATCCGCCAGGATGAAATAGGCAGCACGGTGCTCCTCCATCCAATAGGCATCCAGGGGCCAGTAGTGGAACAGGCCATCTGCCCCAAAAGGAATGCCGTCATACTGAGAAAACTCGTAATTGTACTTTTCCAGCAGGTTGTCCAGAATGTCCTTTTCTTCCGGAAGTACCGACTTCAGTCCTACGTTCATTCAGCCTACACTCCTCGAATCCATGTTGAATACCAGTTTCCAGCCTGCATCGCGCTTTTCCCAGGTGGAGGTCACATGGAAGGTTCCGCCCAGGTCGGCATTGGCCGGGTCATCCGCGGTGATTTCAATCACATAATGCACCTGGCACAGCGTTTCCGTTTCCGCAACGGTCTCAAACTGGCGGATATCGTAACGGACCATGTCAAATTCCTTTATCACCTGGGCATATTCCGCACCGCTGCACCGATAACCGCCGCATACCATCACGGCAGCTTCATCCACCAGGGCCAGAAAGGCTTTTTCATCCCGGTGTCCAGCAGATTCTCACATGGCGTTTTCCAGTTCCCGCATGCTCATAGCTGTTCTCCCCTATGGTACACAAAGTCCGCAAACACGGCGCTGCCGCCAGTTTCCCTGGTGCTGTAGCAATACAGGCCCACCCGGACACCCATGAAGTGATCCAGCCGGTACACCAGCTGGTGGGCGTCCCCCAGGGGTTCCCATTGCTCTGCCCAGTAGAAGAAGCGCACCTGGTCGCAGGCGAAGTCAAATTCCAGCCTCAGGCGGGCCTTGTCCTTATTCCAGGGCAGGCGCGCCCGTTCGGCGGTTGCGCCATCGTTGGTGATAACGCTCAGGGCATAGCCGTCCGCTGTGCGGGTCAGGCCAATCTGCCCGAACATCCCCTGCAGGGCGCACAGGCCGGCAAAATCCCCCGGGTTCATGCCGGCGCCATCCACGGATACCTCCATGGCGCACCAGGGGCCAAAGGTGCGCTGGGTCAGGGTGTTGACGGCGTGCAGCAGGCTGTCCACCGTCCTGTCGGTGGTCAGGCGCAGGCCCTGTTCGTCCTGGTGGATCAGCGCCCAATGGGGTTCGTGGTTCCACTGCCACACGGGGTTCAGACCATGGCGGAGGGACTGGCTGACGGTCAGTGGTGCGCAGGGGACATCGGCGGCATCGAAGCTAGCGGGAATGCCCTCCACCCTGGGGAAGCCGTTCTCCCAGGCCATGGGCACCAGCACAGGGATGCGCCCCACTGCACCATGATCCTGGAACAGCATCAGATACCAGTCCCCGTCCGGGGTCTGCACCATGCCACCCTGGGCCGGGCCATCGCCGGGCCTGCCGTCAAAGGGCTGGCGGAGAATCTCTCCGCCGGTGAATTCCCCTTTCAGGCTGTCGGCAACATAGCAGCCCTGGGCCCGCAGGCTGCCCTTGGCCCAGTGGATGCCATACCAATAGTATTTTCCGTTCAGCTTGTACAGATGGCTGCCTTCCCAGCCCAGGCCATCGCAGTCATCGTGGACGATGATCCGGTCCAGGCCACCCGGTTTGGGGGCGGAAAGGTCGCTTTCCAGCTCCGTCAGGCGGATATCCCGGTTGCCGTAAACAATGTACACCCGGCCATCATCGTCAAAGAGGATGGAAGGATCGTGATAGAAGCCTGCCATGGGGTGGCGCACCCAGGGGCCTTCAGCCCTTTCGGCGGTGAAGTAGTAGGCGGAGCGGGTGTCGTTGCACATGAACACCAGGTGGAACAGGCCGCCATGGTGGCGCAGGCTGCCTGCCCACATGCCCTGACCATAGATGCCCTGTCCGTCATCCAGCCGCTGGCCGGGGTGTTCGCCCAGGGCGTCAAAGGCGTAAGCGCAGTGCTCCCAGTGCAGAAGATCCCGGGAGCGGAGGATCTCTCCGCCGGGAAAAACATGCATGGTGGTGGTGCACATGTAGAAGGTATCACCCACCCGGATGATGTCCAGGTCGGGGTAATCGGCATAGAGAATGGGGTTGCGCACAGGTGTACCTCCTTAGTGATCGCGAAGCATCCGGGCCTTCTCCTTCAGCTCGGCATGGCGGCGCTCCTTTTCCACATACATAGCCAGGTCGCTTTCGCGAATGCACTGATTGACGCTTGTATCCTCTTTCAGGCGGATGACCCTGGCACCCACCGAGGCGCCCACGGAGAACGACCGCTGCTTGTTGGTTTCCTGCAGGTGAGCCTGGAGCTTCTGGCGGAAAAGCTCCGCACCGCCTTCATCGCAATGGGGAATAAACACCAGGTATTCATCGCCGCCAATGCGGGCCGCCAAAGCGTCCTGCGGCACAGCGGCGCGGATGCCATCGGCAATGGCGCACAGGGCCTCATCCCCGCCCTGATGCCCCAGGGTATCGTTGATGGTTTTCAGGTTGTCCAGGTCCAGGGAGGCAAAGCATACCGCATCCCCCCGGCGGCACATGTCCGCCCAGCAGGGTGCCAGGCACTCATCCATGCCGCGGCGGTTGTACAAGCCCGTCAGCGCATCGGTGATGGAGGACAGCCGCCGCTCTTCATACAGGGCCCGCAGGCGAATCTGGTCGTCCAGGTTGCGCAGGGCCAGGGAAACAATCACGTTCCAGTGCTG
>CAYMOM010000186.1:0-3083 GCA_964391995.1 uncultured Faecalibacterium sp. | reverse complement strand
ACTGCAGGTTGTGGATGGTGAACATGGTGCGCATCTTGGCAAAGAAGGGCAGGTGGGCGTACTGAATCTTCAGCAGTGCGGGAACCATGCCGCTCTGCCAGTCGTGGGCGTGGATCACATCCGGCTGGAAGTCCAGCACGGGCAGCGCGTTCAGCACACCCCGGCAGAAGAAGCCAAACCGCTCATATTCATCGCCGCCCAAGCCGTAGATATAGGGCCGGCCAAAGTAGAACTTATTGTCCATGAAGTACCAGGTCACGCCGTCCTGCTGGAGCATCTCAATGCCGCAGTACTGGCGGCGCCAGCCCAGCTGCACCTCGAAATCGCACACATGGGACATCTGCTTCACATATTTTTCCGGAATGGAACCATACAGGGGCAGAATCACCCGCACGTCATGGCCCTGCTTGGCCAGCACAGGGGCCAAAGCGCCCACCACATCAGCCAAACCGCCGGTTTTCACAAAGGGTACGCATTCGCTTGCGGTAAAAAGAATCTTCACGGTCGTTGCCTCCTCAATCACTTCCGGCGCAGCCGCGATACCAATGAAAAGCCGCGCCATCCGTTATATCATAACCGATTGGCGCGGCTTTTGCAAGTATTTCCCTCCGCGCCCTAGAAAACGCGGGTTAAATCACCACATTTTTTGCGATCACAATGGGATACACCGCCGGGCCGATGAGCCTTGCGTTGCGCTTGATGACAGCCTGCTTATCCAGAATGCAGTTTTCGATGTAGGCATCGTTCTGCACATAGCCGTCCTGCATAATGATGCAGTTTTTCACATGGGCACCAGGCGCCACATGCACGCCGCGGAACAGCACGCTGTTTTCCACCGTGCCCTCAATCACGCAGCCATCCGCCACCAGGGAGTTGATCACATTGGCGCTGCTGGTGTAGCGGGCGGGCATTTCGTCGCGCACCTTGGTGAACACGGGCAGATTGGGGTGGAACAGCTCCCGGCGCTTGGCAGCGTCCAGCACGTCCATGTTGAACTTGAAGTAGCTCTGCACCGAGTCCATGCGCCAGCACGGGCCTTTGTATTCATAGGCATTCACCTTGGCGGTGCCATCGGCCACCAGGCGCATGAGCACATCCCTGTTCATGTCATGATGGCCATGGGCCACGCCCTTGTCCACCAGCTGCTGCAGCAGCTCACGCCGCATGATCAGCACATCCATATAGCTGTTGGCGTAGTTGGGATGTGTGGGATCAACCTCCACGTCCGTCACCTTGCCGGTTTCATCCACAGCGATGTAGCAGCCGTACTCGTCCCGCAGCATGGAGGGATCCTTGGTGTACATCATGGTGATGTCCGCGCCGGATTCCTGGTGGAAGCGTACCAGGTCGGCAATCTTGGCGTTGTAGATGATGGTGGAGCCGCTGAGCACCAGGTATTCCTGCTTGGAGCGGGAAAGGTAGTTGGTGTTGGAGCGCAGGGCATCCAGCATGCCGGCATAAACGCCCACGTTTTCGCGGGTCAGGAAGGGAGGCAGCACATACATGCCATCGTTCTTGCCGTGGAGATCCCATTCCTTGCCGGAGCCCAGGTGATCCATCAGGGAGTGATAGTTCTTCTGCATGATAACGCCCACGTTCTTCACGCCGCCGTTGACCATGGAGGATACCAGGAAGTCGATCACCCGGTAGCGGCCCAGAACGGGCAGGGCGGCGATGGCACGGGTCATGGTCAGTTCCCGCAGGCGAGCATCGTTTTCACCGGTGTAAATGACACCCATAACATTTTTCATGGAATTTCAATCCTTTCGCTGCATGATGAAGGGATACAGGCTAATCAAAACTCGGTGTTCTCGTCCACCTGCACACCGGCGGAAACCTTCACGCCTGCAGGCAGGGTGATGCCCTGGCCCACTACGGCAATGTTGCCCGTGTCTTCGCCCACAAAGCTGCCTGCGCCCACCACCGCGTTTTCCGACACGATGGCCCGGCGGACAACAGCTCCCCGCTTGATGACGGAGCCGGGCATAATCACGCTGTCCTGCACCAGGGCGCCTTCCTCAATGGTGACACCGGCGAAAATCACCGAGTGCTTCACATTGCCAAACACCTCGCAGCCTTCGCTGACCAGGCTGTCCTCCACCACGGCACCCTTGGCGATGTAGTGGGGCGCCAGGCCCGGGTTGCGGGCGTAGATGCGCCACTTCTTGTCGTGCAGGTCCACGGGCATGGGGGTTTCCAGCAGATCCATGTTGGCTTCCCACAGGGATTCGATGGTGCCAACGTCCTTCCAGTAGCCTTCGAAATTGTACGCGCACATGACCTGCTTGTCCCGCAGCATGGCGGGGATGATGTTCTTGCCAAAGTCGTTGGAGGACTTCTTGTCCGCCTCGTCATCGGTCAGGTACTTGCGCAGCTTTTCCCAGGTGAAGATGTATACGCCCATGGAGGCCTTGTTGCTCTTGGGGTTCTTGGGCTTCTCTTCAAACTCGATGATGTTGTCATCGCTGTCGGTATTCATAATGCCAAAGCGGCTGGCTTCATCCCAGGGCACCTCGCGGACAGCGATGGTGGCATCGGCCCCGTGGCGGATGTGGAAGTTCAGCATGGCGTTGTAGTCCATCTTGTAGATATGGTCGCCGGAGAGGATCAGCACATAGTCCGGGCTGTACTGCTCGATGAAGGCCATGTTCTGATAGATGGCGTTGGCTGTGCCGCGGTACCATTCACCCACCTTGCCCTTCTGGTAGGGCGGCAGAACGAACACGCCGCCGTTGGAAAGGTCAAGATCCCACGGTGCACCGGAGCCGATGTAGGCATTCAGCTCCAGGGGCTGATACTGTGTCAGCACGCCAACGGTGTCAATGCCGCTGTTGGTGCAGTTGCTCAGGGGGAAGTCGATGATGCGATACTTGCCGCCATAGGGCACGGCCGGCTTGGCAACATTCTTGGTCAGGATGCCCAGGCGGCTGCCCTGGCCACCTGCCAGAAGCATGGCAATACAAGTCTTTTTTCTCATCATGGGGGATACACGCTCCTTATATTTGTTCCTTTTTGCGGAGACCACCATGGGGTATGTGCAGGGCCACCGGGCGCCGCACGGTATGCAAAGGCTTATTCAGCCG
>CAYMOM010000185.1:0-3093 GCA_964391995.1 uncultured Faecalibacterium sp. | reverse complement strand
CCGCCGCCGGTCACCTGGCGCCACATGCGCCCGTAGGCCGGCAGGCCCAGCAGCATTTTGCCCTCGTTCAGGCCGCTGCCGGACAGCAGCTGCACCGCGTGGGCACCGCTGTTGGGCCGGTCTTCGCCGGGGTACAGGCCGGCGTGGTGCCCGGTGATTTTGTCAAACCCGCTCAGGTCATAGGTCATCAGCACAGCTTGATCCACCAGCGCGTTCAGCCGGGCACCATCCACCGCCTGCAGCTGCTCCTGGCCGCAGCCAATGGCCACGGAAAGCAGGTAATCCCTGCCCTGCTCGGCCTGGCGCTGATCCAGCCCGGCGCGGAGCAGCGCCAGCAGTGCATACCAGTTCTCTTCATCCTCCGGGCGGCTGACAATCCCTGCCGCAGAGGAGCCGGGGTATTCCCAGTCGATATCCACACCCACAAAGCCATGGGCGTCCATCAGCCGGAGAATGCTGTCCGCCAGCTTTTCCCGGCCTTCTGCGGTGGCACAGGCATCGGAAAAGCCTTCCGCGCCCCAGCCGCCAACGCTCAGCACCCCGTCCACATGGGGGTTGCGCTGCAAAAACCTTTCCACCTGCTGAATGCTGTTCCAGTGCTTTCCCGTAGCCTGACCATTTTCAATCAGGGCAAAGGAATAGTTCAGCTGATCCACCAGATGGGCCTTGCTGCTGTCCAGGGCCAGGCCGTCATCATAGGCATACATCACCACACGGCTCTGCCGCCGGGGCAGCTGGGCCGTCATTTCCGCGCTTACCGCCCCCGGGTACAGGGCGGACAGCACCGTTACACCTGCCATCGTCATCACAAAAGCTCCCATCATCCAGCGGCCCAGGCGCTTCCGGGCCGATTTTTCTTTGGTGCGCGGCTGCTTGAGCTTCACCGCGCTCACCTCCGGGTTGAAATTCATGTATATGATAGCACACATTTCGCCCTTTGTCATTGGCAATGTGCGGAAGCCTGTCGAATTTCAGGCTTGACAGCGGCAGCGTTCTAGCGTATCTTTATCCCAAGGATGGATGCAGGAGGGAGTACTATGCTATTTATTGGTATCTGCGGTGCCAGCGGCAGCGGCAAATCAACCCTGGCGGACAGCCTTTACGATCGTTTGGGCGAAAGGTGCCTGATTATGCGCCAGGACGCATACTATTTCGATCACCCGGACCTGCCCTTTGAGGAGCGGGTGTGCCTGAACTATGACGAGCCGGGCATTTTCGACCACGACCTGCTGCTGCAGGACATCCAAACCCTGATGGCCGGACAGCCCATTACCCGCAAGGCCTACGACTATGCCCAGCACCGCCGGGCGGACACGGAGGAAATGATCCTCCCCCGGGATGTGCTGATCCTGGAGGGCATTCACACCTTTCACGATCCCCGGCTGTGCCAGCTGATGTACCTGAAGCTGTACATGAATGTGGAAACGGACATCTGCCTTCTGCGGCGCATCCACCGGGACATCAAGGAGCGCGGACGGGACATCGACGGCATTTCCGCCCAGTACCTGAACACCGTTAAACCCATGTATGACAAGTATATCAAAAACTACATCAGCGAGGCGGATGTGATTGTGGCCCGCGGCGGCAAGAACGCGCGGATTGTGGATATCCTCACCGGCTACGTCCAGGACGAGCTGGCAAGAAAGAACAGCCTGTAATGAAAAAGCTGACCGATTTATTTCGGCCAGCTATTTTTCATGCCAGAATGCCTTTCCACTGCCAGTCCCTGGACCATCGGGTCAGGGGCGCAGGCGCGCCGGCGGCAATGCGCCCGGCCAGCTTTTCGCCCACGGAGTCCGCAGGCGCGGCGGTGCACATCAGCACGGCGTTTTCCGGCGGAATGCCCCAGGCCAGCAGGTTCATAAACGCCTGCTTCATGGTCAGCACCGATCCTGCCAGCGTGCCATCCGCCAGGCGTGCGGCACCATCCTTGACAAACACTGCCTGACCGCCCAGGGCATACTGGCCCTCCGGCAGACCGGCAGCCTCCATGGCATCGGTGATGACCACCGCCTTATGGGGACCTTTCACATGGGCCAGCAGGCGCACCACATCCGGGTGCAGGTGGATGCCATCGCAGATCATTTCCGTGTACAGGCGATCATCCGTCAGCGCCGCGCCGGGAACGCCGGGCTGCCGGTGGTGCAAGGGGGTCTGCGCATTGAAGGTGTGGGTCACCCGGGTTGCGCCCCAGTCCGCCGCCCGGTGGCAGTCCTCCGCCGTGGCGTTGGTGTGACCGATGGACACCCGTACCCCCAAGGCCGTTGCCTGGCGGATAAAGGCCTCGCTGCCCGGCAGCTCCGGCGCCATGGTGATGACCCGCACCGCCTGCACATCCCCGCCGCACAGGGCGCTGAACCGGGCCATGTCCGGCAGGCAGAAATGCTCCTTCACCTGGGCACCGCAGCGGCTTTCCGCCAGGAAGGGTGCCTCCATGTGGGCGCCCAGCACCAGCGCACCGTTGTGCTCCGGTTGGCGCATCACCTGGGCGATGCCGCCCACAGCCGCAGCGGTATCCCCGGCTGAAGCGCTCATGGTGGTGGGCAGAAACGCCGCCACACCCACCCGGAACAGCTCCCGGCTCATGGTGCGGACGGCGTCCTCGCCCTGCATGGCATCATGACCCCGGTAGGCGTGAATGTGAGCATCCACAAAGCCCGGCAGCAGGTAATCCCCGCCTAGGTCGATGGCATCTTCGTACAGGCCGTTGTCCAGGCCCTGGCCCACCTCGTGCACCCGTCCATTGTGCACGCGCACCTCCATGTTTTCGCAAAACCTTCCGCCCACAAAGGCGGTTCCATTCCTAATCAGCACAGTTCTCACCTCACCGCCAGTATACCCCTATCCCCTGGCGCTGTCAACCAGAGGGCGCCGCCCTCTGGACTCCTGCTTAAGGGATTTCATCCCTTAAGAATCCCGGTCGGGGTGGGTGTTGCGTTCGCCGTTTCAGCAGGGGTCACGGCGCACGAAGGGTGCGCCGTGACGCAGGGCAGCCGCAGTTCCGCAAAGGAAAAACCCGCTTCCAATACCGAAAGCGGGTTTCGAAAGGGTCGAAGACCCTTCGTGGGATTGTTAAGGGCAACGCCCTTAACC
>CAYMOM010000184.1:0-3121 GCA_964391995.1 uncultured Faecalibacterium sp. | reverse complement strand
CGGACATGCTTTCCAGCACACCACGGCGGCGACCAATCTTCTCAATCACCGCACCGGCGCTGGCCTGGGGGGTATCCACCACCAGGCGCTCGATAGGCTCGCACTTCACGCCGTCAATCACCTTGTAGATGACCTGGGGCTTGGAAACGGCAAACTCATAGCCTTGGCGGCGCATGTTTTCAATCAGGATGGACAGGTGCAATTCGCCACGACCGCAAACCTCGAAGGCATCGGTGGACTCGGTATCGTTGACCCGCAGGGACACGTCCGTCTGCAATTCCCGCATCAGCCTGGCCCGCAGGTGGCGGCTGGTAACGTATTGACCCTCCCGGCCGGCAAAGGGACTGTCGTTCACGCAGAAGGTCATGGTCACGGTAGGCTCGGAAATCTTCACAAAGGGCAGGCCTTCCACGCAGGTGGGTGCGCACACCGTATCGCCAATGGAGATGTCCTCCATGCCGCACAGGGCCACAATATCGCCCATGCTCACTTCCTTGGCGGGCACGCGCTTCAGGCCATCGTACTGGAACAGGCCGGACATGCGCCAGGGCTGGCTGCTGGTGACGCCTGTTTCCAGGTTGGTGTGGACAACGCTCATCCCCTCGGTAAACTTGCCCCGGGTAATGCGGCCCACGCCAATGCGGCCCACATATTCGGAGTAGTCAATGGTGGAAATCAGCACCTGGGCCGGGCCGTCCGGGTCGCCCTCGGGGGCAGGGATGTACTTCAAAATGGCATCAAACAGGGGCCGCAGGTCGGTGCCGGGAACGGACAGATCGGCGGTGGCGGTACCCTTCCTTGCAGACACGTACATGATGGGATTTTCCAGGGTGTCCTCGTCCGCGTCCAGGTCAATCAGCAGGTCAAGAATCTCGTTGACCACCTCATCGCAGCGGGCGTCGGGCCGGTCGATCTTGTTGATGACGATCAGCACCTTCAGCTTCAGCTCCAGGGCCTTTTTCAGCACGAAGCGGGTCTGGGGCATGGGGCCTTCAAAGGAGTCCACCAGCAGCAGCACGCCATCCACCATTTTCAGCACACGCTCCACCTCGCCGCCAAAGTCGGCGTGACCGGGGGTGTCCACAATGTTGATCTTGGTGGAGCCGTAGTGTACGGCGGTGTTCTTAGCCAGGATGGTAATGCCGCGCTCCCGCTCCAGGTCGTTGGAGTCCATCACCCGGTCCACCGTCTGCTGGTTTTCACGGTAAATGCCGCCCTGCTTCAGCAGCTGATCCACCAGGGTGGTCTTGCCGTGGTCAACGTGGGCAATGATGGCAATGTTGCGAATATCTTCACGAATCATAATCGGTATCTCCTTTCATGGGAAGGTGTTGGTCGGCAGCGCCGCTCACCCGCATCGCGGTGCGCCCTTTGCGCACCGTGACCCCTGCATGGCTGGTGACGAGAAACACAGTCCGGCCAGGGATTCTTAAGGGATGAAATCCCATAAGCGGGTTGTCAGGGCAGCGCCCTGACCGGAGTCCAGAGGCAGCGCCTCTGGTTACCTGGTGGCGGTGTCAGCCAGTTCCAGGCCTTCGTTGTTTTCGCAGGCCAGGCGGATACTCCACTCGTTCTCGAAAAGGAGAACGTCCCGGTCGCGGCTGTCCCTGGCTCTGCCGGAGGTAGAAGTCAGCTTCAGGTCGGCAATGGGCTTGGGGGTTTTCACCACCCAGCGCACATAGCGGAAGGGCATGCCCTCCATTACAATGTCTACCTGGTACTCGGTTTTCAGCCGGTGCTCCAGCACCTCAAACTGCAAAACGCCCACAACGCCCACCATGAATTCCTCGCGCCCGGTTTCTGTGCGGATGAAGGTCTGAATGGCGCCTTCCTCCGCCAGCTGGCTGATGCCCTTCTGGAACTGCTTGCGCTTCATGGAGTCCAGGGGGCGAACACGGTTGAAGAACTCGGGGGCGAACACGGGAATGTTCTCATACCGCAGCTTGGGCCCGTTGGACAGGGTGTCGCCCAGCTGGTAAATGCCCGGGTCGAACAGGCCGATAATGTCACCCGCCCAGGCTTCCTCCACGGCCCCGCGCTCGTCCGCCATGAACTGCTGGGGCTGCTTGAGGGTCACCTGCTTGCCCGTGCCGGAGTGCCACACATCCATACCCTTTTCAAACGCGCCGGACACCACCCGCATGAAGGCCAGGCGATCCCGGTGGGCTGGATTCATGTTGGCTTGAATCTTGAAGATAAAGCCGGAGAAGTAAGGCTCCTTAGGGCCAATCTCCCCCTGGTCGCTGTGGCGGGACAGGGGCGGCGGCGTGAACTGCAAAAACCGCTCCAGGAAAGGCTCCACGCCAAAGTTGGTCACAGCGGAGCCAAAGAACATGGGGGTCAGCTCACCCTTGCGCACCGCTTCCAGGTCGAAGGCATCGCCGGCCTCGTCCAGCAGCTCAATTTCCTCCGCCAGGCGGTCCCGGTAGTGCTTCTCCAGGATGGACTCAATGGCTGGATCGTCCAGGG
Source organism: uncultured Faecalibacterium sp. (assembly GCA_964391995.1). Taxonomy (GTDB): domain Bacteria; phylum Bacillota; class Clostridia; order Christensenellales; family Aristaeellaceae; genus UBA11524. Next base: position 652 of record CAYMOM010000184.1, on the reverse strand, counting down.
CCACATCGGTCTTTTCCACCATTTTGGCGCCATGGTCGCCGCCGGCGTACAGCTCTACCATTTTGGTGTCCCGGTGGTACACGCCCTGGAAATCCCCATCCACGCCGATGGGCCAGTTGATGGGGCAGGAACGGATGCCCAGCACCTGCTCCAGCTCCTCCATCAGCGCAAAGGGATCCTTCGCCGCCCGGTCCATCTTGTTCACAAAGGTGAAGATGGGAATGTTCCGCATCCGGCAAACCTTGAACAGCTTGATGGTCTGGGCCTCAACGCCCTTGGCGGCGTCAATCAGCATGACGGCGGCATCGGCTGCCACCAGCACCCGGTAGGTATCCTCGGAGAAGTCCTGGTGGCCGGGGGTGTCCAGAATGTTGATGTGGTAGCCGTCAAACTCGAACTGCATGGCAGAGGAGGTGACGGAAATGCCGCGCTGCTTCTCGATCTCCATCCAGTCGGAGGTAGCGTGCTTGTCGCTTTTGCGGGCCTTGACGCTGCCGGCGGAACGAATGGCGCCGCTGTACAGAAGCAGCTTTTCCGTCAGGGTGGTTTTGCCTGCGTCAGGGTGGGAAATGATGGCAAACGTGCGCCGCTTGTCCACCTGCTTGTCCATCAGGTCGCGAAAGGCCTGGGTGTCGGTGCTGGGGAGCATGAA
>CAYMOM010000183.1:0-3140 GCA_964391995.1 uncultured Faecalibacterium sp. | reverse complement strand
TGCTTGCGGTGGTTGCGGATCCATCCCTGCAGCTTCACCTGCTGCCCGTGCAGCTGCTGCAGGTTTTCCTTCAGCGCCAGCGTGGTGGTCATCTCCATGGTTTTACCCTCCCGGAAGTCATGATTTTTTATTATAGCACAAGCAACGCCATCTGGCAAACACAAATGGCTCTATTTTCCCACAATGCAGGACAAATTTTCCACAATGGCCCGGGTGATCCAGGGCTTGTTCATGGTATACAGGTGGATGTTGGTAATGCCATTGGCCACCAGGTCGATAATCTGCTCGGTGGCAAAGGCAATGCCGGCCTGGGCCATGGCATCGGGGTCGTTGGCAAAGCGGTCGGCAATGGCGGCAAACCGCGGCGGCATGATGGAGCCGGAGAGCTTCACCGCCCTGTCCACCTGCTGGCTGGTGGTGATGGGCATAATGCCTGCGCACACGGGTACATCAATGCCGGCCCGCAGCGCCCTGTAAAGAAAGTTGTACAGAATGCCGTTGTCGAAGAACATCTGGGTGATCAGGAAATCCACCCCGGCATCAACCTTTGCCTTCAGGTGCTCAATATCCTTGTGCCTGCCGCCGCTTTCCGGGTGACCCTCCGGATAGCAGGCTGCGCCCACGCAGAAATCCCCCTGCTGATGGATGAACTCCACCAGCTGGCTGGCATAGGCAAAATCGTGGGCCGGCTCGCCTTCCCGGGGCAAATCGCCCCGCAGGGCCAGCACGTTTTCCATGCCGGCTGATTGCATTTCCGCCAGCACACCCTTCACATGCTCCCTGGTGGACTGCACGCAGGTCAGGTGGCACAGGGGCGTGACGCCAGTTTCCGCCACAGCCTTGGCAAGGGCCAGCGTGTGCCCGGGGGTGGAGCCTGCCGCCCCATAGGTCACGGACATAAAGGCCGGGCGCAGGGCAGCAATGTCCCTGGCCACCTGGCAGGCCTGGGCAATGCCATCGAACCGCTTGGGCGGAAAAACCTCGCAGGAAAGGTGCACCCTGCCGTCCTGCAAAAGAGACGAAATTCTCATCAGTAATTCTCCTTCTGCCGCTGTTTGCGCAGCTCCCTGCGGCGCTCACCGGCCTCCCACTCGGCCTGCTCCTCATCGGTCACCAGGGTCAGCCGGGGAACGCAGGCCGGGCGATGGTCATCGTTCAGGGCCACCAGCACCAGATAGGCCCGGTTCACCTGCCGGCGGCTGCCGCCCAGCTCCTCCACATAGGTGTCCACCCTTACCTCCATGCTGGTGCGGCCCACATGGGTCATACGGCCCTCCAGCACCACCGTATCGTTGGCATAGGCCGGCGCCTGAAACTCCAGGGTGTCAATGCAGGCGGTGGTCACCTCACATCCGGCATGGCGGCGGGCCACCACGGCAGCAACCACGTCAATCCACTCCATCAGCTTGCCGCCGAAAAGACGGCTGTAGCCGTTCAGGTCGCCGGGCATCAATATCTGCACATGGGTGGCGCGGCTGTCCGCCACGGTTTTAGCTGTACACATGGGCTTCCTCCTCCCGGTTCATCAGCGCCAGGGTGAAAAGCTCCCTGGGGCCGGGCATTTCCACCAGTTCAAACCAGTCCCCGTGCCGGCTGATGAGGATCAGCCACATTTCCGTTTCCATGGGCAGGTGTCCGCGGCTCAGCTGCTCCTGCTCGCACAGGGCGGCAATCTCCCTGCACAGGGGCAGCAGCATGGCATCCGGCACCACCAGCATGGAAACATCCGGCACCCCGTCCACCATGCTGACCACAATCCTGTCGCTGCACACATTGGCCCAGTCGATGGAGGCGCGCTCGTACACAGGATAGCGCAGGTAGCCGTAATCCATCCACACATAGTGACTGTGGCTCAGGAATTTTTCTCTGCTTTTGGCCAGCACAAAGGGCTTGGACAGCTTGATGTAGTCAATGGTTTCGTCATCGGAAATCTCATACTTCAGCGGCAGGCCGTACCGGGGTTTGAACTCCAGCACGTTAGGGTGCATGGGCATGATTTTCCTGGCTGTTTCCCCATCCCCGTAGCACAGAAGGGACAGGTTTTTCAGCCGGGTCAGGTAGCCAAACCAGCACTGATACTGCCCGTGCAGGTTAGGGCTGCCCATGGGCACGGAAAGGTACGCCGTAACGCACAGGGGCGATACAGCCTTTTTCCGGCGCAGGCCTTCCCGCAGGGCCTCCTGCAGGCGCACCATCAGCGGAATGCGGATGGGAAAGGTCAGGTCGTGGGTAAACACCCCCTGGCGTGCCATGGCTGAAAGCTGCCTTTCGGCAAATTGCAGGCCATAGCGCTGCTCAAAGCGGCTGATGGCTGTAGCATCACCGTTTAGCGGCAGGGGGCAGGGCGGCAGCAGCATGTCATCGCCGGCATGGAGCACCGGGCGGTGCAGGGTGTACACCTCCCACTTCCGGCGGAAGGCGCCCAGGAACAGGGGTGCTTCCTCCTCCCGCATCTCCCGGAAAAATGCCGCCGGGCCAAAGCAGAAATCCGGGTGAATAAACGCGCTGCGCTGGGGGCCTGTGGCATAGCGCAGGGGTGTTCCCCGCTGAAAGCACAGCTGCCCGTCCCGGTCAAAGCCGTCCGCTGCCACCGGGCACACCGCATCCACCGGGTCTTGCTTCCGGGGCAGATAGCCCGTCAGCACCGCATGAAAGCGGCTCTCCCGCCGGCACTGGCGCAGGGCGCGGAGCAGCTGCATATCCCAGTTTTTCGTAAAGGATGCAGCCGGGTGAGCCACCAGCACATAGCCTTCGCCCTGCCACAGGGCCTCCACATCCGTCCAGCAGGAACAGCCCGGGCACAAAAACTGCACCGCACCCAGGGTGCGCATGGCGGTCTGCTCCTCCCCGTCCGGCTCCTGCTGCAGGGAAAGGCCATAGGAAATGCGGGTCTGGGCGGCGGCATTGTCCCTGGCGGAGCACAGAGCAGCACTGGCCTGGGCATAGGATTGGGCCGCCATCAGCAGCAGTATTCGTTCCATGCTGGCGCAGCCTCCTTTGTGAATAAAATATCAGGGCCAGAGCACATCACTCTGTCCCTCAGACTGTCAAAAAACCTCCGGGAAGTGTCGGAGGGCCCGCAGGCCCTCTGACTTCATTCGTATCGCGGGGCTTTGCCGCGCGGGCGGGGCGTTTCCGGC
>CAYMOM010000182.1:0-3296 GCA_964391995.1 uncultured Faecalibacterium sp. | reverse complement strand
GGGGTCACGGCGCATGACGGATGCGCCGCGACGCGGGAAAGCAGCTCCTCCGCGTCGCGGTGCGCCCTCCGCGCACCGTGACCCCTGCAAGAGAACCGCCCAAGCTCCAACCCACCAGCCCGGGATTCTTAAGGGTCGAAGACCCTTAAGCGGAGTCCAGAGGCAGAGCCTCTGGCAGGTTTCCAAAGGGCAGCGCCCTTTGGTCACATGCCGGCCATGCTGCGCAGGGCAAGGCGGATCAGGTCTTCGGGTTTTTCGGTCTGATCCTTCACCTGGGCCAGGGCGGTGCGGGCCTCGTTGGCGGTGTAGCCCAGGGCCACCAGGGCCTCCAGAGCCTCGGCCAGGTTGTCCGTCACGGTCAGCACGGGTGCGGCGGCATTGCCGGCAGGCGCGTTCACATCCGCCTGGCTCACCTTGTCCTTCAGCTCCAGGGCAATGCGCTGGGCGGTCTTTTTGCCAATGCCCGGCGCCCGGCTCAGGGCGTTCACATCCCCCAAAAGAATGGCCAGGTTCAGGTCCCGCAGCGGCATGGCACCCAGCAGGCCCAGCGCCATTTTGGCACCCACACCGCTGATGGACAAAAGGGAAAGAAACATGCTCTTCTCTTCCTTCGTCGCAAAGCCGTACAGCTCCATGGCATCCTCCCGCACGGCCAGATAGGTGTAGCAGCGCATGGTTTCGCCGGTGGCGGGCGCGGCCTGCAGGGTGGTCATGCTGCAGTTCAGCAGATACCCCACGCCGCCTGCCAGCAGCACCAGCTGCCCGCCTGCCTTCTCGCAAACCTTTCCTTCAATAAAAGCGTACATGTTTTTTCCTTTCTATGCGGCAGCAGGGACGCTGTCCCTGCACCCTGCTTAAGGGATTTCATCCCTTAAGAATCCCTTTGGGGGGTGTGCTGCGTGCCACCGTTCTTGCGGGGGGTCACGGCGCATGACAGATGCGCCGCGACGCGAGGAAGCGGCGGCATTGCCCGGCTGCATCAATGTGCAAAGGCTCCCTCCGGGAGGGAGCTGCCGCCGGGAGGCGGCTGAGGGAGCACACGGATGCACTCGTATGATTGCGCACCCATCTGTCCCCCATATCCCATACAGCGGTGGGCGAACGCAGCGCACGCAAAGCGGGATTCTTAAGGGCCGAAGACCCTTAAGTGGGATTGTCAAGGGCACCGCCCTTGATCTCCGCCCGCGCTTTGTCGATGGCGCGCTGAACCATGTCCGGGGCAGGTGCGCCGGGGATGCGCCGCTTTTCCACGCAGGCGAGCATGCTCAGGTCGTCAAAAACGTCCTGGTCAAACATGGGGGAGAACTGCTTCAGCTCCTCCAGGGTCAGGTCCAGCAGTGCCTTATTTTCGTTCAGGCAGTGGGCTACCAGGCGGCCCACCACGGCGTGGGCGTCCCGGAAGGGCATGCCCTTTTTCACCAGGTAGTCGGCGCAGTCCGTGGCGTTGGTAAAGCCGCCGGCGGCGCCCTTTTCCATGTTTTCGGTGCGGAAGGTCACGCTGCGGAGCATGGCGGTGAACACGGTCAGGCCTTTCACCAGGGTGTCCCGGGCGTCAAAGAAGGCTTCCTTGTCCTCCTGCATGTCCTTGTTATAGGCCAGGGGCAGGCCCTTCATGGTGGTCAGCAGCGCCATCAGGTCGCCATACACCCGGCCTGTTTTGCCGCGGATCAGCTCCGCCACGTCCGGGTTTTTCTTCTGGGGCATGATGGAGGAGCCGGTGGCAAAGGCATCGTCCATTTCAACAAAGCGGAACTCATTGGTGTTCCACAGAATCAGCTCTTCGCAAAAGCGGCTCAGGTGCATCATGCACACGGAGGCGGCGGAAAGGTAGTCCAGCAGGAAATCCCTGTCCGCCACGCCGTCCAGGCTGTTTTCCGTAATGGCGGAAAAGCCCAGCAGCTCCGCCACCCGCTCGCGGTTCAGGGGATAAGTGGTGCCGGCCAGTGCGCCGGAACCCAGGGGCATGACGTCTGCGGCGCGGTAGGCCGCCTGGAAGCGGGTGCGGTCCCGCAGGAACATCTGTGCATAGGCCATCATGTGGTGGGCCAGGGTGACGGGCTGCGCTTTCTGCATATGGGTGTAGCCGGGCATGATGGTATGCAGGTTGTTCTGGGCATGGGTCAGGATGGCGTCCAGCAGATCCTCCAGCATGGCAATGGTTTCCTGGCAGGCCAGCTTGGCATACATGCGCACGTCCAGGGCCACCTGGTCGTTCCGGCTGCGGCCGGTGTGCAGGCGCTTGCCAGCCTCGCCAATGCGCTGGGTCAGGATGGTTTCCACGTTCATGTGGATGTCCTCCGCGTCCACCATCCATTCAATTCTGCCGGCCTTCACATCTTCCAGAATGCCGCGCAAGCCCTCGACAATCCTGTCCGCGTCCTCCTGGGAAATGATGCCCTGCTCCCCCAGCATGGTGGCGTGGGCAATGGAGCCGGTAATGTCCTGCTCAGCCAGGCGCTGGTCAAAGGAAATGCTGGAATGAAAATCGTCCACCAGATGATCGGTAGACTTGCTGAAACGCCCGCCCCACAGCTTCATAGGCGGTACCTCCTTTTGCTTCATCAGTCCTCACAGTATACCAAACTTTCCTCCCCCCTGCAACCAGGGGCGCTGCCTCTGGACCCCGCTTAAGGGCCGAAAGGCCCTTAAGAATCCCGGGCGGGACTGTGCGGCTGGGTTGCAGCCAAGCGGGGGTCACGGCGCATGACGGATGCGCCGCGACGCGGGGGAGCGGCAAGTGTGCACAGCCATACGTTGCTATGCTCATCCGCAACGTGACAGACACGCACACAAACCTCCATCCAGGAGGCAAGCAACTCACCCGCGTCGCGGTGCGCCTGTTGCGCACCGTGACCCTTGCTGGAACGTTACCAACAACCGCAGTCCAGCCCGGGATTCTTAAGGGATGAAATCCCTTAAGCGGGAGTCCAGAGGGCAGCGCCCTCTGGTCAGTCCGGGATGGTCTGGTCGAAGGGGAGAGGAAGGCGGTTGGTGCCGTCCTCCCAGAGGCGCTCCAGGTTGTAGTAGGCGCGCTCCTCCTGGTGGAAGATGTGGACGAGGATGCTGCCGTAGTCCATGATAATCCAGCGGCCCTCATTTTGGCCTTCGGTGCGGCGCAGGTCAAGGCCGCGCTGGGCCATGCGCTCGTCCACCTCGTCCGCCAGGGCCTTCACCTGGGCGGCGCTGCGCCCGGTGGCGATGACCATATAATCGCAGATCACGGTCAGTCCCTGCACGTCCAGGGCGATAATGTCCCGGCCCTTTTTGTCGTAGATCACCTGGGCAATTTCCTGCAC
>CAYMOM010000181.1:0-3333 GCA_964391995.1 uncultured Faecalibacterium sp. | reverse complement strand
CCGGCGGCGTGGGGCGCATGACCATCACCATGCTTTTGCAGAACACCCTGGAAGCTGCCAGGCGCACCCTGCTATGAGCGAATGGATTTTACAGGTCAGCGACCTGAACGAGTATGTCCGCCGCACCCTGGCGGCAGACCCTATGCTGCGCTCCCTGCGCATCAGGGGGGAAATCAGCAATTTCAAGCGCCACAGCACCGGGCACTGGTACTTTACCCTGAAGGACGAGCACAGCCGCATCAACTGCGTCATGTTCCGGCAGCATGCCATACGCATGTCCCTGCACCCGGCGGATGGCATGCAGGTGGTGCTCTCCGGCAGCGTTAGCCTGTGGGCAGAGGGCGGCTCCTACCAGTTTTATGCCGAAAACATGCGCCCGGACGGCCTGGGCACCCTGTATCAGCAGTTTGAGGCCCTGAAGGCCAGGCTGGCGGCGGAAGGCCTGTTCGATGCCGGGCGGAAGCGCCCCTTGCCGCTGCGCCCAAAGAAGATTGCCATTGTCACATCCCCCACGGGGGCGGTGCTCCACGATATATGCCATGTGTCCGCCCGGCGGGATGCCGGCGTGCCCCTGGTGCTGCTGCCTGTGCAGGTGCAGGGCGAGGGTGCTGCGGAGAGCATTGCTGCTGGTATCCGCCAGGCTGGAAAACTGCCTGAAGTGGAGGTCATCATCACCGGGCGGGGCGGCGGCTCCATGGAGGATCTGTGGGCCTTTAACGAGGAAATCGTTGCCCGTGCCATTGCGGAAAGCCCGGTTCCGGTGATTTCCGCCGTGGGCCACGAAACGGATTTTACCATTGCGGATTTTGCGGCGGATGTCCGGGCGGCAACCCCCAGCCAGGCGGCGGAGCTGGCTGTGCCGGACGTGAGCGAGCTGGTGGACGGCCTGCGAATGCTGCGCCGCCACCTGAGCCAGGCCGCCATGGCCCGCCTGCGGGAGGCGCAGGCCAGCCTGGCCCTGTGCCAGCGGCGCATGGAAACCCTGCGGCCCGACAGGCGCATCCTGCAGCTGCAGGCACAGCTGCAGCAGGCCCGCAGCCGCCTTGACCGCTGCATGGACGACCGGCTGGCGGCTTGCGCGCCCAGAATGGCCATCCTGGGGATGAAGCTGGAGCACGCCTCGGCAGAATGCATCCGGCGCAACCAGCAGAAGGTGAGCCAGTGCCGTACCCGGCTGGAGGCCCTGAACCCGTCCAGCGTGCTGGAGCGCGGCTATGCCCTGGTGCTGGATGGCAACCGGGTGGTGCCGGATGCGGCCTCCGCACCCCGGCACATGACGCTGCGGTTCCGGGATGGAACGGTGGCCGTTCAAAAGGAGGATTGACCATGGCAACCAAGAAAAAGCTGACCTTCGAGCAGCAGCTGGAAAGCGTGGAATCCCTGATTGCCCAGATGGAGGGCGGCACGCTGCCCCTGGAGGAGTCCGTGAAACGGTATGAGGAAGGCATTGCCATGCTCACCGCCATGGAGAAGGAGCTGCAAACCGCCACCCAGCGGCTGACGGTGATCCGCCAAAAGGCCGATGGCACCCGGGAAGAGGTGCCCATGGAGGACGCGGAATGAGAACCTATGCGGACTATTTGTCCCTGGTGGAGGAAAACCTTGTGCCCACGCTGCGCAGCCTGGGGGATATCCCTGACCGGCTGGAGGAAGCCATGGTGTACTCCCTGGCGGCAGGCGGAAAGCGGCTGCGCCCGGTGCTTTTGCTGGCGGCCTGCCACATGGCTGGCGGTGATGTGCGCCCGGCGCTGCCCTTTGCCTGCGCACTGGAGATGATCCACACCTACAGCCTGATTCACGATGACCTGCCTGCCATGGACAACGATGACCTGCGCCGGGGCAAGCCCACCAACCACAAGGTATTTGGCGAGGATGTGGCCATCCTGGCTGGCGACGGCCTGCTGAGCGCCGCCATGGAAGTGATGCTCAAGGCGGCGTGCACTATGGGTGATCTGCGTGGCACCCGGGCCGCTTGCGCCATTGCCGCCCGGGCCGGCGTGACAGGCATGGTAGCCGGTCAGACCGTTGACGTAACGGAGGAAGGCACCGCGCCTACCCTGGAAAAGGTGCACTACATCCACGCCCACAAAACCGCTGATTTGCTTACCGCCCCCATGGAGGCCGGGCTGATCTTGGCTGGCGCGGATGATGCTGCGGTAAAGTGTGGCGCGGGCTATGGCTATCACCTGGGTATGGCGTTCCAAATGGTGGATGATTTGCTGGACCTGGAGGGCGATGCGGCTCTTTTGGGCAAGAACACCGGCATGGATGCCGCCCTGGGCAAGCTGACTTGGCCGGCAGTGCAGGGTGTGGACAACACCCGCAGGGATGCCGCCGGGCACATTGCCAAGGCGGTTGAGAGCATCGGCTGCTTTGGGGAGAAGGCTGCCTTCCTGCAGGAGCTGGCCACATCCACCCTGAGCCGGGTGAAATGATTGTTGCCAATCCGTTAATTTTTGCTTGCCCCCTTGCGCAAGGGAGGTGCAAACAGGTACAATAGGGAACAGGAGGGTTTGCCATGCACAGCCTGCTGGAGATTTTCCATAACGAGGCGCTGATCTGCGCCCTGGTGGCGTGGTTCGTTGCCCAGGCCATCAAGATACCCACCTACTGGCTGGTGGAAAAGAAACTGGACTGGCACCGGTTTTTCGGCTCCGGCGGCATGCCCTCATCCCACACGGCGTTTGTGGTGGCTCTGGCCATCATGGCCGGTGTGCTGAACGGCTTTGATACGGTGGAGTTCGCCATGTGCACGGTGTTTGCTGCCGTGGTCATGTATGACGCCACAGGTGTCCGCCGGGAAACGGGCATCCAGGCCCAGGTGATCAACGAAATTCTCCGCCAGGTGTTTATCGATGGCAAGCCCATTGCCGATGACGACCTGAAGGAGCTGGTGGGCCACAAGCCGCTGGAAGTGCTGGGCGGCGCAATCTTGGGTTTTCTCACGGCGGGTGCGTTCATCCTGCTGTAATAAGGCATACGGAGGAAAAATACTATGGATCGTTTTCTGGAAGAAGTGGTGGTCAAAAAGCAGCGCGGCCTGAACGAGGCTGTTTATCTGCTTTCCCTGGCGGTGATGGTGTTTCTGGCGATTTTCGGCTTCATGATGCTGCAGATGCTGTTTATGCAGTTCGATGTCTATTCCCTGGTGCTGACGCTTTTGTGCCTGGGCACGGCTGTGCTGATCTTCCTGTTCCGCGACAGGCTCCGCACAGAGTATGAATACACCTTCACCAATGGTGCCCTGGACTTTGCCATGGTGTTCAACAACCAGAAGCGCAAGAGCCTGGGCAGCCTGGCGGTGAACCGGGTGGAGGCCTTTGGCCCGGTGAA
>CAYMOM010000180.1:0-3347 GCA_964391995.1 uncultured Faecalibacterium sp. | reverse complement strand
CATGGGGAGATACCTCCTTCGAGTTTGTTTTCTCTGACCCCATTATACCCCATTTCCCCCAAATATGCAATAGGGCGGAAAGGGGGGACTGTACTTTTTTAGGATGCGCTCAGGGGGCAGGCGGCTCAGGGGTTTCGGCTTTCAGGCGGGCCAGCAGCTCCTCCCGGTTCATGGGGGGCAGCTGACGCTTTTTGCAGCCGGGCAGCTTGGGGTCAAGGCCGCAGATGGCGGCATAGGGGCAATAGTCACAGGCGGACCATGCGCCTGCCTGGGCCGGTGAGGCGGTGATGCACCCCTGGCGGATGCTGTCGGCCAGGGCAGCGGCGGTGGCCTGGGCGTGGGACAGCAGGGCGTTCATTTCGCTCAGGCACAGGGCATTGGCGTTTTTGCTGATGGAGCCGTCCTTGTTGAACACCGCAGGCAGGGAGTAGCCGGGCACCTTGTCATCGGCAGCGGCGATCACTTCGGCTTCAGCCAGCACCACGCCCCGCAGGTGCAGCATTTTGGCAATGGAGTCCTCCGCAGCGGCTTTCACATCCTCCGGTGTGCTGACCATGGGATCCTTCACCGTGAAATAGAAGGCGCCTGCGGGCAGGGCATCCTGCTGCACCTGGGTGGCGGCCTTCAGGTACAAAAGCAGCTGCAATTGCAGGCCATACCACATGCGTACAGGCTCCAGGCTGTGCTGGCTGCTCTTGTAGTCCACCACCCGCAGGTACAGGCCCTTGTCCCCCTGAAAGCGGTCGATGCGGTCGATCTTCCCCCGCAGGGCAATGCGGCGGCCGTCCTGCAGGGTCAGCACCACGGGCGGCAGGCCGCCTTCCGTGCCGAAGGATACCTCCGCGCCCCAGGTGGTGAAGCGGCTGTTCCGGGCGTGCCGGGTGAACAGCCACGCCGCCCGGCGAACGGAGCGGATGTAGCTTTCCCCCAGCTGCCGGCCCAGGGGATCCTCCCGCAAGGGGCCGCCGTCCCACGCCTCCGTCAGGGGAGGAAGCACCTGATCCAGCATACGGTCGATGTCCTCATCCTCCACGTTGGGCCAGTCCGGCAGGGAAGAGGCCAGGGTGGCGTAGCCTTGCAGCGCCGCGTGGAAAAAGCTGCCCCGCTCGTCCGCCTCAAAGGCAAAGGGCCGGCGCTGCACAGGCTTCAGCCCGTAATCCACAAAGTGGCGATAGGGGCAGGCGGCAAAGCTCTCCAGCCGGGAGATGGACACCGTGTCCTGGGTGAAAAGCCGGCGGGTCTGCCCGGGGGTCAATTGGCCCTGCTCCCAGCGGCTGTCCAGGGCGTCCATCACCTGCTGCATGCGCCCGTGCCACTGCCGGCTTTGCCACAGCCAGCGCAGGGTCTCCTGCCAGCGGACGTCCATGCCGGCGGCTTCCCCGTCCGCCAGGGCGCGCAGGCGCAGGGCCAGGCCGTCCAGGGCCAGCATGGGGGACAGGGGTGCATCCTCCGAGCCATCGGCAGTCACGCCGCCGGTGGCCTGCACGCCGGGGAAAAGGGCCTTCATGTCACCGATCAGGCTGGCGGGCCGCAGGGCAGCGCCGTCCTGCCCGCCCTGGGAATAGGTGAGCATCAGCTTTTTCAGCGGCAGCGCCATGGTGCGGTAGAAGTCCGCCTGGCGCAGGGCGGATTGCTCCTGCCTGGTCAGGCCGATGGGCCGGTGCATGGCATCAGCCAGGGCGGCGCGCTCCGCCTCGGTCATTAGGCTGTCCATGCCGGAGGCCAGAACACCATCCTGCAGGCCCATGACCAGCAGCGCATCCACGGCGCCGGTCATCAGGTGGCCGCATTGGCCAATCATCACCGTGTCGGGCTTTGGCGGCAGGGCGCTGATGCTGGCGCTGGCCAGTCCCGCCTGGATAAAGCGGGCCATGTCCTTCATGGGGGCGCGGCTGTCCCCCAGCAGGGCATGAAGCTGGTCCAGCAGCGCCATGATGATCTGCCATACCTGGCGGTTCTGGGCCGCCTGGGCCTGCATGCCCCGGCGGAGCAGCTCCTCCTCCCGCTGCAGCAGCTTGTCATAAGCCTGAACGTTTTCCAGCAGGGCGAATACCGCCGTCACCGAGGCCGTGGCGGTGCGGGCCTGCTTCAGCCCGTCGTGCAGGGTGACCATGGGCGCCATCAGCCGCTGGCGCAAGGGTTCCATTTCCCCAGCCTGGTCGCCCCGGGTGAAGGGTTTCAGCCACTTGCCCCGGGTGATGCCGTTTTCCAGGGCATAGTTTTCCAGCTGCATGGCTTCCTCCTCCGTCAGGGGGGAGAAGCCGCTTTTGGCGGCGTCCAGTACATCCTGTTGGGCATAGCCGGCGGTGGCGGCCCGCAGGGCGCCCAGCAGCATGCGGCACAGGCCGTGGCGCAGGGCGCTTTCCTTCCGGGCCAGGTAATGGGGGATGCCTGCCGCCTGCAGGGTTACGGCCAGAATGCCGTCCAGCCCGGCGGGATCAGCCAGGGCCACAGCCATGCGCTCCCAGGGGATGCCGGCCCGGTGCCATGCCTGCAGGGTTTGGGCGGCAAAGGTGGCCTCGGCAAAGGGGTGGGCGGCGGCGTGGATGCCAATGGCGCTGCTGTCCCCCTCAAAGGGCGCATCCCGGCGGGTGAAAAGGTTTGCCTCCAGATGGGCCAGGCAGGCTTCCTTGCCGGGGATGTCCCGCTGGGGCAGATAGCGCAGGGAATAGGGGATGCTCCCCTCCGTCAGGTGGCGGATCAGCTCCGCCGCGCTGCGCCGCTGGGTCAGGAAAATGCGGCCGTCATAGGCTTCCCTGGCATCCATGGTCAGGGTCACGGTCAGGCTCCGGGCCAGGGTGGCGGCTTGGGCCAGCAGGGCACACATGGGCTGGGGCAGCACATCGAAGCCATAAACGAAAACCGCCGCATCCGTCAGCACCCCGCTGGGAGCCAGGCGGCGCTGCATGTCCTGGTGCTGCATGGTCTCATCGGCAAAGCGTCCGTCAATCAGCTGCAGATAGGTGCGCCAGATCAGCGCCAGGTCGGTTTCCTTGGCTTTGGCGGCGCCGGCGGGCAGGCTGTCCGCGTGGGACTGCAGGGCATCGGGGGTCATGGCGCAGCGCTGCATGTCCGCCAGAAGGCTGGAGAGCTTGTCCGGCAGGCTGGCGGATTGCGCCACCCGACGGTAATACACCAGCTCCTCCCGGCACAGGTTCAGCGCCTGGCTCAGGGCCATGCTGCGGCCCCTGTCGTCCAGGGGCACGAGAGGGCTTCTGCCGCCCCGCTCCGCCACACGCCGGGCCAACCGGCTGGGGGAAAGCACATCCACATCCATCAGGCCAGGCAGGTTCAGGCCGTCAATCAGCTCCCGCTCCGCCTGCAGGGTGTATTGCTCCGGCACCAGC
>CAYMOM010000179.1:0-3398 GCA_964391995.1 uncultured Faecalibacterium sp. | reverse complement strand
CATGATGAACACCGTGCTGGCGCATCTTCGCCCGGAGGCGTTCACGTTGTAGCCGTCCCGGCCTTCCTCGGCACACATGTTCTGGATGACCATGGCGTAGGACTTGCCGTAGCTGGAGTGGAATGTGGCGGACATGTCGTATTCGGTGAACAGGGCGTTGAAGTTCAGGGCAAACACGGCCAGCACGCTGGGCAAAACAATGGGCAGCTTCACCCTCAGGAAGGTGACCAGGCTGGAGGCACCCAGGTTTCTGGCGGCGTCCTCCAGCTCCTCATCAATGGCGTAGAAGGCGGCCTTGATCATTCGCAAGGCGAAGGGTAATTTCACCACCGTATATGCCATAACGATCAGGAACCGCACGTTTTCCCGCATGTACAGGTTGTTGTTGAACACATACCAGACGCTGTCACTGTTGAAATAGGTGCGGTAGGAATAGCAGATGAGAATGGTGGGCAGCAGCCAGGGGAACAGCAGGCTGTATTCCAGCACGGTGGCCCGCTTCTTGCCCTTGTTTTTGAAAATGTAGTTCACCGCCACCACCACAATCACGCAGGCCAGCGCCGCTGCAATGGCGGAGAGCACAAAGCTCAGGCGAATGCCGCCCACCGTGTCTGCATTGGCGAACAGGCCGGAAATGGCGCCGGTGCGGGTTTTCAGCTTGCCCCTATTGGTCATGAACTCAAAATCCTGCTGGCCGAAGAAGTTGATCAGCGTGAACTGATCCATGCTCAGGGTTTTGGAACGGATAGCAGGATAGTTCTGGAAGGCGAAGAGGACGATCATCACCACAGGGGTCATGTAGATGATGAAGAGCACATAGGCGTAAATGTGGGCCAGCACATTGGCAACGGGGTTGTTGATCTTCTGTTTCACCAGCTTGGCCTTGGTTTTGCTGACGGACAGGTAGTGTCCCTTTCGCTCGTAGCTGGAGAGCACCGTTAGCAGCACAATGGTGAACAGGGCCAGGATGATGGACAGAAGCGCCGCCCGGGCCTGGGGAAAGGCCTCGTCTGCCACGGAGGAGCCAGCCAGGCGGACGATCTCCGGGTTGATGGAGTCGTACCCCAGCAGGGTAGGCGCGCTCATGGCGCACAGGCCGGTGATGAAGGTCATCACCGTCAGAGAGAACAGGGTGGGGATCAGGGTGGGGAAGACCACCTTCAGCAGCACCTGGAAAGGCTTGGCGCCCATGTTACGGGCGGCCTCCACGGTATTGTAGTCAATGCCGCGGATGGCGTTGCGCAGGAACAGCGCATGGTTGCTGGTGCAGGCGAAGGTCATGGTGAACAGCACCGCGTTGAAGCCGGAAAACCAGTTCTTGTCCATGTCCGGGAAGATCTGCGCCAGCCAGGTGGTCAGGATGCCGTCGCTGTCGTACAGGAACAGGTAGCCGGTGACCAGCGCCACGCCGGAGTAGATCAGGGTGGTCATGTAGCCCAGACGGAGGATCTTGGCGCCCTTGATCTCGAAATACTCGGTCAAAAGCACAATGGACACGCCCACAATGTTCACCGTCACCACCAGGGACAGGGCCAGTTTCAGGGAGTTCCAGACAAACTTGGGCATGTTGCCCGCGAAGAAGAAGCGGATCACCGCCAGGGGGTCGGTTTCGCCGGCGGCGTTTTCGGCGGTGAAAATCTGGGTGATGGTGTTCAGGCAGGGAAGGAGCATGAAGCCGAAGAACAGGTAAACGAAGAACGCAATGCCAAACACTTTCCACAGGTAGGAAAGGTTCAGCCCGGAAGCCTTTTTGTTCATGTGCGTCCTCCTTTACGCCTGCGCGTCATAGCTCATCAGGTCGGCCGGGTGGATGCCCACGGTCACCTTTTCGCCGGGCTGGTAGATGTTGATGCCATCGTTCTTCTCAATGGCCTTGATGGTCTGCCCGGCTGTGGTGATGTAATACTTGATATACAGGCCGTAATACTCGCAGCTGTCAATGGTGCCCTCCAGCTGCAGCTCCTCGGCATCCTTGGGGCGGTTGACCCGCACACGCTCCAGGCGGATGAAGTGGTGTCTGCCCGCGTCCAGCTGCATCCGGCGGACGATTTCACCCTCCAGCCGGTTGATGTCGCCAATGAAGTTGCACACAAACTCCGTCTGGGAATGGTTGTACACCTCGTTGGGCGTGCCGATCTGCTCGATGAAGCCCTTGTTGAACACGGCAATCCGGTCGGAAAGGGTCAGGGCCTCCTCCTGGTCGTGGGTAACGTAAATGGTGGTGATGCCGAAATCCCGCTGCATTTTCTTCAGCTCGTTGCGCAGCTGCACGCGTAGCTTGGCATCCAGGTTGGACAGGGGCTCATCCATGCAGATGATGGCCGGGCCCGTCACCAGGGCGCGGGCGATGGCCACGCGCTGCTGCTGCCCGCCGGACAGCTGGGACACGGCCTTTTGCAGCTGCTCGTCCGTCAGATCCACCTTCCGGGCGATGTCCCGCACCCGCTGGTCAATCTCCGCCTTCTTCAGCTTTTGAATCTTCAGGCCAAAGGCGATGTTGTCATACACCGTCATGGTGGGGAACAGCGCATAGCTCTGAAACACAATGCCGATGTTGCGCTTCTCAATGGGCACATGGGTAATGTCCTTGCCATCCACGCCCACCGTGCCGGACACAGGCTCGATAAACCCGGTAATGGTGCGCAGGGTGGTGGTTTTGCCGCAGCCGGACGGGCCAAGGAAGGTGAAAAACTCGCCCTTGCGCACATCCACGTTGATGTTGTGCAGGGCCTCGAAATCCCCAAACCTGACCACGATATTATTCAGTTGGATCATCACGTCTTTGGTGGGTGCCATGTGCCGCATCTCCCTTTGATATGGCTATGGCGAGCCACGGGGGCTCGCCATAGCCTGAAATCGTTTGTGTGATTATTCAGCCTTCTGGGTCATAACCGTCCAGTCGATATTGTCCCAATCGGGCTCGGCGGGAGCGGCGCTCTGGTCGGCCCAGTAGAAGCCCAGGTTGGACATGATGTTGGTCCACTGGCTGCTGTGCTCGGCAACATAAGCGGCGTAGGTCATGTCGGTACCCTCGACTTTGTTCAGGGCGAAGTTGTTCAGGGTGTAGATGATGGGGGTTTCGTCGTAGATTTTGCCGGCGGCCACGGTGTTGCAGGGATAGGAGTCGAACTCCTCAGCCCAGGCGGCCTGGGTCTCAGCAGAGCCGAACCACTCGGCAAAGGCCTTCACGGCAGCGGTTTCTTCCTCGGTGCGGCCGGCGCGGTCCAGGATGCCCAGGTACTCGGCGATGTAATAGGTGCCGTCCTCGATCTCAACCAGGGCCCAGTTTTCAGGTTCCATAACGCCCTTGATGGGGTTGGCGGAGCTGTCAGCAGCGGTGTCGATCTTGCCGAACAGGGAGGAGGAGTAGAAGGTGGACACCTGCACCTCGCCGCGGT
>CAYMOM010000178.1:0-3404 GCA_964391995.1 uncultured Faecalibacterium sp. | reverse complement strand
AAGGCCAGGGAGCCGGGAATGGTGTTGATTTCGGTAATGAACACCTTGTCCGTGGCCTTGTCCCACATGTAATCGATGCGCACCACACCCTTGCAGTCCATCATGCGGAAAATATCGCAGGACAGCTGCTGAATCTGGTCGCGCATATCCTCCGGAATGGGTGCAGGCAGGATCCTGTGCAGGCTGGCCATACCTTTGCTGCCGCCGCTGGCCAGGTACTTGTCCTTAAAGTCCAGGAACTCCTCTGCCGCAATGGGCATTTCAATGGGCGAGGCCTCCACTGCATCGTCATACCCCAGCACAGAACAGTTCAGCTCAATGGGCTTGTCAAGGCCCTTCTCCACCAGCACCCGCCGGTCATACTCAAACGCCAGGTCCAGGGAATCCTCCAGGTCTTCCCGGTCATCTGCCCGGCTGACGCCGATGGAGGAGCCCAGGTTGGCTGGCTTTACAAACACGGGATAGCCCAGCTTGCTTTCCACCTGCGCCACCACTGCCGCACGATCCTTCTCCCAGGCAGAGCGGGTGAACCAGCAGTCCGGCAGGGTGGGCAGCTCCGCGCCCCGGAAGAATTGCTTCATCATGATTTTGTCCATGCCCAGTGCGCTGCCTGCAACCCCGGTGGAGGTATAGGGCAGGTTAGCCAGTTCCAGCATACCCTGGATGGTGCCATCCTCGCCGTTCAGGCCGTGCATCACCACCACACACACCTGCAGCCGGGCAGCCACCACCGTTTCCGGCTTGCCGAAAAGCCCCTTGCCGGGCCGTGTAGCCAGCAGTGCGCCGGAGCCTGCCGTCATGTCCAGGGACACCTGCTCCACGCCCTTCATGTCCGGGCTGAAATGCTTGTAGGTGTCAATCTTCCGCAGCGCCTCGCCGGTGTACCACACGCCCTGCTCGCTGATGTACACAGGGATAATATCATACTTCTCGGTATTCACATTGTTCATCAGCTGCACGGCGGAAATGATGCACACCTCCCGCTCGCAGCTGCGGCTGCCGAAGATGACCCCAAGCTGAACCTTGTTCATGCGGGTTCCTCCTTACTTATTCGGAATAATGGTCTGGCAGGTCGTTTTCAAACAGGGCCACATCCCCCGGCCTGCCCATCTGGCGCAGCAGCGCCGCCGCCTCGTCCAGGGAGCGGACAGGGTGGATGTTCTCCGCCGGGAAGCCGGCTTCCTTCAGGCCATCGGCAATGGGCGCCGTATGCTTCACGCCCACAAGGATAGCCACATCCACACAGGCTGCCATTTTCACGCCAAAGGCATGGTTGAATTCGTCCTCCCCCTGGCCCAGCTCCACCATGCCGGGGGTGATGATGATCCGCCGCCCGTCAAACTGGCGGAGAACCTCCAGCGCGGCCTCTGCGCCCCGGGGATTGCTGTTGAAGGCGTCGTCAATGATGGTCACGCCCGGCGAGGGAATCAGCTGCAGGCGGTGCTCCACCGCCTCCAGCCTGGCAATGCCGCGGCTGATCTGCTTCAGGGTCAGGCCCAGGTGCAGGCACACCGCAGCCGCCAGCAGTATGTTTTGAATATTATGCTGGCCCAGAAGCCTGGTTTCGCAGGGGATGCACCCATCCCGCGTGCACAGCTGAAAGCTGCTTCCCTCCCGGGAAACGGCGATATTCTCCGCCCACACATCCGCCGTGCCGTTGTCAGTCATGCAGCACAGGCGCTTGGTTTTGGCGGTTTTGTCATACAGTTCACGGCAGATGCCGCCGTCATCCGGGAAAAAGCAGCAGCCGCCTTCGGGAATGGCGTCCATCAGCTCATACTTGGTGCTCTTGATGCGCTCAATGCTTTTGAACGTGTCCAGGTGCTGGGGACCCACGCTGGTCAGCACCCCGTAGGCGGGATGCACCAGCCGGCACATTTCCTTAATGTCGCCGACATGCCTTGCACCCATTTCCGCCACAAACACCTGATGGGCTGGCTGCAGCCTGGTGCGGATGACCTTCGTCACACCCATGGGCGTGTTGAAGCTGGAAGGCGTGACCAGGGTCTGATATTTCTCCTGCAGCAGGGTGCCCAGAATGAACTTCACGCTGGTTTTGCCGTAGCTGCCCGTAATGCCGATTTTGATCAGGTCAGGCCGGGCATCCAGCTTATGCTGGGCATCCCTGAAATACATTTCGCTGATGAGCTTCTCAATGGGCCAGGCCAGCAGACCTGCCAATGCCACCCACAAGGGCAAAAGCAGCGGAAACATCCACACAAGCCTTTCCGGCACAAGGGCGCAGAGGATGGCATACACCACCGCTGCCACAGCGTACAGCCGCTTGATCCGCGGGGTGAACACCAGCGGCTTCTTCGCCTTCTGCCGGCTGCCCAGAAGGTGCAGCAAACCGCCGCAGACCAGTGCCCCGGCGGAGGCAATCAGCATCCCGGCCACATATCCCCCATGGGTGGCAGCATCGCCGCCGGAGAGTGCCGACCACAGCAGGTTCAGCAGCGCCAGCGCCAGGCACAGGGCGGCGCCGGGGAAAAGGCATTTCCAGCTGCGCTTCAGCGTGCGGAAATAACCGGGGAACTGGTAGCTCTCCAGCTGAAAGAAATGAATCAGGCTGCGGGAGGCCAGCACACACGCCAGCGCCACCGCCAGGGAATAGATCATGACGCTTCCTCCATCAGGAACACATGAGCGATTTTGTTAAACCGCTGCACCTGCTCCAGGTATGCAAAATGGGTGCCGCCCTCCAGCACCGCCAGACCGGCATCAGGAATATCTCGCTCCATCTGCCTGCCCATCCAAAGGGGTGTTTCCGTATCCTGGTCGCCCCAGATGAGCAGCGTGGGCTGCTTGATTCTCCCGTACCGGTCACTCAAGTCAAGGCTGATAACCTTCACAAAGGTCTGGCGCATTTCAGCATCCAGGGCGTTGTAGTCCCGGCTGCCGTACTTCTGGCGCAGCCGTTCCTCCATTTTCTCCGGCAGGGAGCCAAAGATTTTCATGCGCTTCGCCAGCTGGCACAGCTTTTTCAGCCGCTTGTACCGGGCCGAGCGCCTGCGTCCCTGCTCCGTCTGCGGCTTTTGAATGCCCGCCGCGCCGGTAAGGATCAGCTTGGTGAAAAGCGTGCTGTCCTCCGCAGCCAGCCAGGCCGCAATCCGCCCGCCAAAGGAGTGGGCAATCACCGCGCAGGGCAGAAAGTTCAGCTGGCGCAGCGTTTCCAGGGTGGCGGCGGCATATTCCGGCACGCCCCAGGGCTCCGGCGGGCGGCTGCTCTGCCCATGACCGGGAAAGTCAATGCTCAGCACCTGCATGTCCTTTGCCAGATAGTCCGCCACGGGCCTCATCAGGCTCACGTCGCATCCCCAGCCGTGCAGAAGAACCACCCGGCTGCTGCCCTGGCCCGTCAGTTCGTAATGGATCACAGCGCCATTGGCCTGCAGCTCCATGTG
>CAYMOM010000177.1:0-3432 GCA_964391995.1 uncultured Faecalibacterium sp. | reverse complement strand
CCCAGGGGCGCAAAGCTGCGGTCGGCAGCGGCGATGCGGCGGATGGCCTCCGTCAGGTAGGGTTCCCCGCAGGTGACGGCAAGCTCCGCCGCGGCCCACAGGCGCTCGTCCTCATCGCTGCGGTCGCCGTAGCCGCCGGTGTTCATGCCCTCGGGATTGTGGAACAGGGCAGGCTCCGCCGTTTGCAGCCAGGCATACGCCCGGCAGGCAGCGGACAGCAGCCTGTCCGCATAAGCGGCGTCCATGGGGCGGAAAACCCGGCTGGCCATGGCCATGCAGGCGGCAAAATCCCCCGTGGCGGTGGTGGAAACGGCGCTGACGTACATAGGCTCGGTTTCCTTGTCGGGCATCACCATGCCGCAGAAGCGGGCGCAGCTGGCCTTGTGGTACACCGCACCATCCGCCCGCTGCATTTTCAGCATCCAGTCCAGCTCCCAGCGGAGTTCCTCCGTCAGGTTGGTCAGATTGGGATGGGCAAAGGCGCCCGGGTTCCACTGCCAGGCCAGCAGCAGGTCTGCCACAGCCTTGGCGGCGGGAACAATGTAGCGCCCGTAGTCCCCTGCATCGTGCCAGCCGCCGGTGACGTCCAATTGCTCCTCTGTACCCCAAACGGTGGCAAGGCCTGTGTGGCAGGCAGCGTGGGCATGCACGCCGCAGCGGTCATCCACTTCGCCGCCGCAGCGCTGGTAGTAGAAAGCATCCACCAAAGCGTTCAGGCAAGCGGCATAGGGTGCAGCACCAATGGTGAACGGGTGGGAAGTTTCTTCGCCGCAGCGAAGGGTGTACACGCCGGGTTCAACAAGGGCGGAGAAGTCTGCCAGAACCACCTGATCGCCCCAGATGCCGGTACGATCAGCGGCAACAGGCAGGGTCAGCACGGTTTCGCCGGCGGCGTTCACCACGGAAAGCTCCGGGGCCAGGGTGCCTCGAAGCACAGCAGTTTTGGTCATTTCAGGGGTATAACCCAGCTGGTTGATCAGTATGTTTTTCATAAATCCTCACTCGATGAACATGGCATCGCCAAAGGAGAAGAAGCGATACTTTTCCGCCACGGCGGTGTTGTAGGTGCGCAGGGCGTTTTCACGGCCCATGAAGGTACTCACCAGCATCAAAAGGGTGCTTTGGGGCAGGTGGAAGTTGGTGATCAGTGCATCCACCGCCTTGATTTTCACGCCCGGCTTGATGAAAATGGCGGTGTCACCGCTGCCGGGGTGAATGATGCCGCTTTCGTCCGCCACGGTTTCAATGGTGCGCACGGAAGTGGTGCCCACGCAGATCAGCCGCCCGCCATTCTGCCGGATGGCATTGAGCGTGTCCGCGGCCTCCTTCGTCACCTGGTAGAACTCGGAGTGCATTTTGTGCTCGTCCACGTCCTCCGCCTTCACCGGGCGGAAGGTGCCCAGACCCACATGCAGCAGCACGGGGACGATGGTCACACCCTTTTGCTTGATTTTCTCCATCAGCTCGGGGGTGAAATGCAATCCTGCGGTGGGCGCAGCAGCGGAGCCTTCCGCCTTGGCGTACACGGTCTGATAGCGGTTCTGGTCGCTGAGCTTTTCGTGGATGTAGGGCGGCAGGGGCATTTCCCCCAGGCGCTCCAGCAGTTCTTCAAACACGCCCTCGTAATGGAAGCGCACCACCCGGCCGCCGATTTCCTGCACATTGCCCATGATTTCGCACCGGAGCAGCCCATCCCCAAAGGAGCACATGGCGCCGGGCTTCAGCCTGCGCCCGGGGCGCACCAGGGCCTCCCAGTCGGTGGCGGATTGCCGGCGTAGCAGCAGCACCTCCACCGGCACGCCGGTATCTTCCTTCACGCCCAGCAGCCGGGCAGGAATGACCTTGGTTTCGTTGATGACCAGGGCGTCACCGGGGTGCAGATAATCCGCAATGTCGTAGAAATGCTTGTGCTCAACGGTATTGTCCTGCCGGTGATACACCAGCAGCCGGCTGTGATCCCTCGGCTCCATGGGGGTCTGGGCAATCAGTTCCTCCGGCAGGTTATAATCAAAATCGGATGTTTTCATGGTTATAGCTCCATCTTCATCTGGTCGGCATTGATGGGTGCCTGGCGCTTCATGTGCACCCACGCCGCCGGGGTGCAGACCCGCCCCCGGGGTGTGCGCATCAGGAAGCCCAGCTGCATCAGGTAAGGCTCGTATACGTCCTCAATGGTCACGGCGTCCTCGCCGGTGGTGGCGGCCAGGGTGTCCAGGCCCACGGGCCCGCCGCCAAACTTGTCCATCATGCAGGCCAGCACATTGCGGTCCACCTTGTCCAGGCCCAGCTCGTCCACCTCCAGCAGGGTCAAAGCTTCATCCGCCACCTGCCGGGTAATCACGCCGCCGGCCTTCACCTGGGCATAGTCCCGCACGCGCTTGAGCATCCGGTTGGCAATGCGGGGCGTGCCGCGGCTGCGGCGGGCGATTTCCAGCACGCCTTCCGGCTCGGCTGCAATGCCCAGAATGCCTGCACTGCGGCTGATGATGCTTGCCAGTTCCTCCGGCCTGTACATTTCCAGCCGGAACAGCATGCCAAAGCGATCCCGCAGGGGTGCGGACAGCTGGCCTGCCCGGGTGGTGGCGCCCACCAGGGTGAACTTGGGCAGGTCCACACGGATGGAACGGGCCGTGGGGCCTTTGCCAATCATGATGTCGATGGCGTAGTCCTCCATGGCGGGATAGAGAACCTCCTCCACCTGGCGGGAAAGCCGGTGAATCTCATCGATAAACAGCACATCGCCGGCGTTCAGGTTGGAAAGGATGCTGGCCAGATCCCCGGGGCGCTCGATGGCCGGGCCGGAGGTTACGCGGATGTTCTGGCCCATTTCCGCCGCCACAATGCAGGCCAGGGTGGTCTTGCCCAGGCCGGGCGGGCCGTAGAGCAGCATGTGATCCAGCGCATCGTGCCGGGAAAGCGCCGCCTGAATGTATATGTTCAGGCTGTCCTTCACCGCCTGCTGGCCCACATAGTCCCGCAGGGTGTGGGGCCGCAGGCTCAGTTCCACCTGGCTGTCCTCGGGCGTGAACGCACCCGTCATCAGTCTGTCTTCCATACTTTCACCATCCATCATCATTGGGGAAACGCTTAAGGGCGCTGCCCTTAAGAATCCTGCTTAAGGGATTTCATCCCTTAAGAATCCCTTTCGGGAGTGTGCTGCGAACGCCGTTCCAGCGGGGGTCACGGCGCATGACGGATGCGCCGCGACGCGGGAAAGCAGCTCCTCCGCGTTGTGTCCCCTGCAAGAGAACAGGATAAGCAACATCATCGGGCGACGGGCAGGAACGCTTAAGGGCGCTGCCCTTAAGAATCCTGCTTAAGGGATTTCATCCCTTAAGAATCCCTTTCGGGAGTGTGCTGCGAACGCCGTTCCAGCGGGGGTCACGGCGCATGACGGATGCGCCGCGACGCGGGAAAGCAGCTCCTCCGCGT
>CAYMOM010000176.1:0-3477 GCA_964391995.1 uncultured Faecalibacterium sp. | reverse complement strand
AAGGCGCTTGTTTATAATATCAAGTTTCTCGCCCTTTGTCAACCCCTTTTTCAAAGATTTTTCAAGGTTTTTCGGGACTTTTGATAGTAATTTAAGCGTCATTTCTCTTCTGGCTTTTCCTCGGCCGGAAACGCCATCAGCCATTATGCCTGACATGGCTTTCACGCCATTTTTCCCCAAGGGACACCCTGGGAATGTATACACTGGCGCTGCTTTCCGCCACCGAAAACAGTCCGCAGCCGTCTTCATCGACGATCACGTCACTCATACCGCCCAGCACGCAGCGCAAGGTGCGCCCGGCGTGGGCTTTTCCTATATACATGCGCTTTTTTCCCCCGGCGCCGATGGTGCACAGAAAGGCCAGGCCAGTGCCGGCACCCTCACCCTCGCGGGTGAAGCCGATCAGCTGGGGATGGTCGAAATAGTCGTGCTCCTCCCCGTAGGCGTGGGTGCGGCGCAGGCGCAGCAGCAGGCGCAGGGCATCCACCTTGGGAATTTTCCATGTGGGAATGCCTGCCCAGTCCCCCCAGAAAACGCAGGGATAACCAAAGGAGCGCAGCAGGATCAGCCCATAGGCCGCAGGCTTGAACCAAGGTTCCACCCAGCTTTCCAGGGACTGCCCCGGCTGGGTATCGTGATTATCCACAAAGGTAACGGCCTGGTGGGGGCGTGTGCCCACCAGGGTACCCTCGAACAGCTTGCTCATGTCCATCCGGCGGCAGGAGGCTTCCCGCAGGTGCAGGTGAAGGGGCACATCAAACAGGTTCATGCAGCCGTTCACCTGATCCAGATAGTTCAGCAGCGGTTCCACCTGACCATGCCAGTATTCGCCCACGGCGTACAGTTCCCTGCCCGTATACGCCCGCATGGCAGGCAGCCAGTCCCGGTAAAAGCCGGCGCTGATGTGCTTCACCGCATCCAGGCGGAAGCCATCCACCCCGGTTTCGTCCACAAACCAGCGTCCCCAGCGGTGCAGCTCCTCCACCACGGCGGCGCTGCCCATGTCCACATCGGCGCCCATCAGATAATCATAATTGCCCTTTTCCCTGTCCACATCCCTGGCCCACTGCTTGCCTTTGATGCGGAAAACACCCTTTTCCCTGGTATTTTCGTCCCAGCTGACTCCGGTGAAGCAGGAGGCATCCCAGGTGAAGGCGCTGTACTTGCCCTTTCGCCCGGGAAAGGTGAAGCGGGTGAAAATGGTGGCGGTGCGCTCCTGCACGCCGGGTACATCCCGGTGCTCTGGGTCATCCTCAATGACGGTGACGGTTTCGCTGCCATCGGCGCCCATGCGGTGGTTGAGCACCACATCCGCCAAAGGCTGGATGTGCACGGCCTTTAGGGCGCGGACAGCGGAAAGGTATTCCGCCTTGGTGCCGTATTTGGTGCGGATTGTCCCCTTCTGGTGAAACTCCCCCAGGTCATACAAGTCATAGGCGCCATAGCCTGCATCCTCAGCACCGCCGCGGCACTTGTTGGCAGGCGGAAGCCATATTGCGGTAAAGCCGGCCCTGTGCAGCCCAAAGGCCCGGCGGCGCAGCCTGCGCCACCAGCGCCCGTCACTGGGCAATTCCCACTGAAAGCCTTGGAGCATCGTTCCGTTGCGCATGGGATACCTCCTTGACTGGAAACGTTTCCAGTCCCCATCTTATCACAAAGGAAAGCATATGTCAAAATGGGGAATCCTATCCGCCCGGCAGCGGAAGGCCGCTGCTATCAAAAAAGTCCCCGGAGCATGCGCTCCAGGGACTCAGCTCACCCACAAACCCTATTGAAGATTATGGCCGAGAAAAGAGCGTCTACAGAAGGCTCTCAGATTGATTCTGAGAATAACTTTTGAAGAAACATACTTCCTGTACAGCCACGCGTCGTTCTCATGCCGCCGTACAAACTGCGTTTTCTTTCATCTTTTCTATTGGGTACTTTGTGGACGGTCTGAGTCCCCGGAGCATGCGCTCCAGGGACTGCATTCACACCTGAACAACAATTTTCCACAGGTATCCCAGGTCGATCACCACAGCGGCTGCCAGCAGCAGCCATTGGTGATCCACCTGTTTGCACTTTGGCTTGCACGCTATTCCAAGGGGCAGGAGCAGCGGAAGCAGATAGCGGGCCTGAAAGCCTTCCACACGGAGGCTTTCAGCGGGCGTCCACCACAGGTACAGCATCAGGAACACCAGCACCATGCACAGCGCGGAAAGTCCGCAGCTGGTCAGGCGGAACGCCTTGCCGGGCATGGCGGCATCATCCAGGATGAAGGCCAGCATCACCAGTGCCATGCTGGCAAGGATCAAGGGCAAGCCGGGCGCGATGTTGAACCAAGAAAGCGCACTTTTGTAGCCAAACAGGCTGGCAAAATTGCTCAAACCTGTTTCCTTCAGCGTCGCTGCCAGCTTGACCAGAAAATCCGCCGGATTTGCAAAGAAGGTGGAAAGGTTCGCCATGGTCTGCCCGGTCAGGCCCGCCTGAGCACCGCTGAACAGTAGCAAATAGCAGGTAAGCGCCCAGGCCGCCATCAGCCCAAAACCGCCTGCAATGGCGCCCGTTACCTGGCGTACCTTCTGCCTGCGGCTGACAAAGCATTCCGCCGGAATGAAGCACAGCAGGAACACCATGGGCGAATAGAACATTTTGAAGCACCAGGTGGTTAGCCCCAGGGTGAACAGCAGTGCCCGGTGCTTCCAGGTGAAGCGTGGCTTATGCTCCAGGCAGTGCAGCACAAAGGCCGATAACAGATACACCATGGCAATGGCCATGCCGTCTGCCGAGGCGGAAATCATCTGCTGCAAATTCATGGGCAGAAGCGCCAGCACGGCAAGCAGCCGCTTGCTGCGTGGCATCAGCCGTGCCGCTGCATACATGGTCAGCACAATGCAAAGGTAATTGCCAAGGCGTGCGCTGTACAGGATCAGCCCCAGGTTGTCCGTCAGCAGCATGCACAGGGCCATGCCCAATGCCTGGGGAAAATAGCTGATGGGCGGATAGATAGCCGTTGCGGTAGGTGTATTCGTGGTCACTCTTTTTTCGGAAAGCTGCTGACCGAACAGGCTGCGCATGTCATCATAATCAAATGCCGCTCCGCTGTTTTCAGGCAGAAGATTTTCCGGCAGGGAGACCCTTTTCTCCGTCAGAGCAGAAAGCATTTGCCCATCCGCAATG
This sequence comes from uncultured Faecalibacterium sp., assembly GCA_964391995.1. Lineage (GTDB taxonomy): Bacteria > Bacillota > Clostridia > Christensenellales > Aristaeellaceae > UBA11524. Next base: position 318 of record CAYMOM010000176.1, on the reverse strand, counting down.
ATGAACGCCTGCTGCAGATGGGCAGGCTCGTCCGGGGTGCGGGTGATGGGCATAGCCAGCAGCATCAGCAGCGACAGGGGGATGAACAGCCACAAAAATATCTTTTCAAATGCTTGTTTCCGCATGCAAAGTGCCTTTCCTTCCATTGCTTATACGGAGACAGTCTATCACAAACGCCATAGGCTGGCAAGCCGAACATAAAAATCCCCCGGAGCATGGCTCAGGGGGAAAGGCTTTGCGTGATGGAAATCAATCCACCGTGAAGGGCAGCAGCGCGATGGCACGGGCGCGCTTGATGGCCTCGCTCAGCTGGCGCTG
>CAYMOM010000175.1:0-3635 GCA_964391995.1 uncultured Faecalibacterium sp. | reverse complement strand
TGAGGCCTGCAAGCAGGCCTGACGGCCGTTCCTCCGCGTAAGGAAAGTTTCCGGCGGAGCCGGAAACGCCCCGCCCGCGCGGCAAAGCCCCGCGATACGAATGAAGTCAGAGGGCCTGCGGGCCCTCCGACACCTCCCGAAGGTTTTTTGACAGTCTGAAGCTCCGGTTTGCGCCGGAGCCATTTTTATACATCCGCACCGGGGAAGGCCGCATACCTTGCCAGCTGACCCCAGATGCGGCCGGCAGGCAATGGTTCCTCGTCCAATTCCACTATGGCGGACAGCTGACCGGAAAGGTAGCGCTGCAGCTCGTCCTGCACATCGGCCAGGCGGGCTATCTGTCCGCCATAGCGCTGGCACAGGAGCTCCCAGCCGTTGCGGCGCATGTCCCGCTCCCACAGCTGGCGGTGCAGGGACAGCAGCTGCTGATACAGCACGATCAGGCCGGGCAGCAGTTCGTTGGCGACACGGGTCAGGCAGTCCCTGTCGCCTGCCAGATAGGCCGGGCGCAGGTCGCGGATCAGCTCCGCCTTGGCACGGGCCGTGCGGAAAAGCTGCAGGGCATAGCGGGTTTCCAGCAGGTCGTACCGGGCAAGCACCTGCTCCGCCGCGGCATAGCGGCTGATGGCCTGCGAGGGGGTTTCGTAGCCCAGGTTGGTCAGGGGGTAAAGGGGATCGGCCCAGATGAAGGCCTTGCCTGTGCGCTCGTCCCGCTGGGAGGGATAGAACTCCCCAAATGCCTCAAAGGCCGCCTGGGGGATACCCGTCAGCTTTTCGCCCAGCCGGGCCATATCCTCCTGCGGCGCATCGGGGCCTTGCCAGCAGCTTTCGGAGAAAACCGGCATCTGGTTCAGCGCCAGGAAGGCGTTGGTTTCCGCGCCATCGTCCCCCCACATGGTGGCAAACACCGTGCCCACCCGGTGCCTGGCGCAGGCCCGCAGGCCAGGCCCCATGGTGGCAGCGGTTTTCTTGATGTGTGGCAGAAAGCCGGCCCATGTCCATATGCCGCCGGCAAAGGCCGTGGGGCCCATGCGCTCGTGCTGGGTCAGCAGGCGGTCAAAGGCGGATTCATCGGTGCTGTAATAATCCCAATAGCACATATGCGCCTGGGGCAGGCCCTGCACCACGCTTTCCGGCAGCACGGCAGTGGGATCCAGGTAATCCCCCGTGGGCGAGGCCAGGCGGAAGAACATGTCGCTCCACATCATGGGCTGAAAGCCGTTTTCCCGGCAGATGTCCACCACCCTGTCCAGGTGGCGGCGGAGGATTCCCATTCTGTCCTGGTCGCCGTGCAGCTCCCGGTAGCGGCCCAGGCCCACATCATGGGCCTCGTCCATGCCAATATGGATGCGCTTGCACCGCAGGCATTGGCGAAGGGTGCCAATTGCCTCCCGCAGGAATTGGTACACCTGCTCCTCATCCGCCAGCAGAATGTCCGGCTTGTCCCGCAGGGCATCATTGGCGCTCCACTGGAGGAACTGGTTCATGTGCCCCAGGGTTTGGATGCAGGGCATCAGCTCGATGTCATAGCCGGCGGCGTATTCGTCCAGCTCTCTCAGTTCAGCCTGGGTGAACCGCCCCCGCAGGTAGCCCAAATAGGGCCTGGTAGGCACCTCATAGGTATCCTCGGTATACAGAAGGAGAAGGTTCAGTCCCAGCAGCGCCAGGCGGTCAATCAGCCGCTTAACAGCCGCCACTGTGGGCACGGCATTCCGTGAGCAGTCCAGCATCACGCCGCAGCTGTCCATGTGGCGCGCCTGGGTCAGGTGCAGGGCGGTTTTCCCTTCAGCCAGTGCGCACCCCAGCAGAAACATACCCCGTGCCAGGGCACTGCGGTCCTCCGCCGCCAGGCAGGCCTGCCCGTCTTCAAAATGCAGGGACAGGCCCTTTTCCTGGGTGATGGTCAGCTTCTCCGGCAGGGACACCTGCAGGTGATTTTCCACCAGCGCCCGCAGGCGGGAAACATCAGCCGTTTGAAACATGAAACAACCTCCGGTATCATATTTGCTGCTGCATCTGCCGCAAGTGTACCACGGGAGCCTTTCCCCGTCAAGCGGTGAGCCAAACTGGCCTGTTTTGCCGCTGAAAAGAACATTTACTTTCACCCTTCTGCGTACTATAATGGGTACGCTGATTTCAGCAACCATAAGCGAAAGAGGCGACCCTCCGTGAACCGGGATCTGACCATTGGCAACCCGACCTCTGTTTTGTGCAGGTTCTGCCTGCCGCTGTTTGGCAGCATTATCTTTCAGCAGCTGTACAACCTGGCGGACAGCTTTGTTGCCGGTAAATTCATTGGCGAGGCCGCGCTGGCAGCCGTGGGCAACAGCTATGAGATCACGCTGATCTTCATCGCCTTTGCCTTTGGGTGCAACATAGGCTGCTCGGTAACGGTATCCCAGCTTTTCGGCGCCAGGGATAACCGGGGCCTGAAAACCGCCGTGACCACCACCTTTCTTGCCAGCGGCGTGCTCTGCCTTGTGCTGATGGCCTTCAGCCTGCTGCTCAGCGGCGATCTGCTGCGCCTGATCCACACCCCCGAAAACCTGATGGCGGACTCCCGGCTGTATCTGGATATCTACATTCTGGGCCTGCCCTTTGTGTTCTTCTACAATGTATCCACCGGCATTTTCTCCGCCCTGGGGGATTCCCGCACGCCCTTCTGGCTTCTGGCGGCATCCTCCACAGCCAATATTCTGATGGATATCCTGTTTGTTACCGCCTTCCGGATGGGTGTTGCCGGCGTGGCGTTGGCAACCTTTCTGTGCCAGGGGGTGTCCTGCGTGCTGGCAGTGCTGTTTGTGCTGCGGCGGCTGCGCGGCATGGCCGGCACGCAGCACGCGCCGCTGTTTTCCTTCCCCCTGCTGAAGAAGATTGTGGCAGTAGCCGTGCCCAGCATATTGCAGCAGAGCTTCATTTCCGTGGGCAACATTCTCATCCAGAGCACCATCAACCTGTTTGGCACCAGCGTCATGGCGGGCTACTCCGCCTCCGTCAAGCTCAACAACCTGGTGATTACCTCTTTCACCACCCTGGCCAACGGCATTTCCAACTACACGGCGCAAAACCTGGGCGCCGGCAAGGCGGAGCGGGTGCAGCTGGGCTTCCGGGCCGGGCTGAAGCTGGTGTGGGCGCTGTGTGTGCCCCTGGTGGCGCTTTATCTGCTGCTGCCGCAAAGCCTGGTGGCGCTCTTCCTGGATGTGCCCACCCAGGCCACCCTGTCTGCCGGTGCGGCTTTCCTGCAGATTTTGTCCCCGTTCTACTTTGTGGTATCTGCCAAACTGGTTGCCGATGGCATTCTGCGGGGTGCCGGACGGATGAAACCGTTCATGATGGCCACCTTTACCGACCTGATTTTGCGCGTGGTGCTGTCCAGGGTGCTTTCCGCCACGCCCCTGGGCGCCACGGGCATCTGGTGCGCCTGGCCCATTGGCTGGTGTGTAGCCACGGTGATCTCCATCCTGTTCTACCGCAGCGGCTGCTGGAGAAAGCAGCCTGCATAACCGCACCCAGCAAAAAAGAACCCCAGCCAGCGCTGAGGTTCTTCTTTATTGGGAGCAATTAGCCCTGCTTCTGCTTGTGCTTGGGATTCTCGCAGATAACCATGACCTTGCCCTTGCGGCGAATGATCTTGC
>CAYMOM010000174.1:0-3639 GCA_964391995.1 uncultured Faecalibacterium sp. | reverse complement strand
GATTGAAGTCAGAGGGCCTGCGGGCCCTCCGACACCTCCCGGAGGTTTTTTGACAAGCTGAGAAAGGATGGCACTTTCATGTTCTACTCTCGCCTTTCTAAAAAAAGTATTTCTTTCCTGCTGATTCTTGCGCTCCTGCTCGTCCCGCTGGCTGCATCAGCCAGCTCCTTGGGCGAGCTGTCCGATGCCATCGGGCAGCAGGTAACCTGTGATAATATCATGCCTTCTCCCGCCTTTCTTCTGGGTGCAGAGGGTGTTCTTGCCTCTACCGACTTGAGCCTGGGCGACACACTATTTGACGCCTACGCCTACCCGCTGGTGGAGTCACCTGCCGAGTTTTGGCAAACCTATACCCTCTGGCTTAACCATTCGGGTTACACTGTCCAAGGGCCCTACACCATTGACAGCTTCGAGGCCTATGCGCTGGTGGACGCATCAGGCCTGTACGCCTTCTTCATCCCGGAGTTTTCCACCATGTCCCTGATGCTGATTCCCGCCGGGCTTACCGTTGGCCCGCTTGTGCTGCCCGACCCTGCCGATTACTGCACAGGCTCCATCAGCACAAACAAGTCCAACAGCATGCGCGACAGCGATGATGCCTGGCTTTTCTTTTCGCCATCCGAGTACAATGGCTTTGACCAGAAGGCCTACGGCTTGGAACTGGAAAGCGAATACGGCTTTTCCTTCCTTGATTCGTCCTATGGTGCGCCCACCACGGACGAATACACGCATATCCTGCACCTGAGCCTCCCCGGGTCGCAGGCCGGTACGATAACCTACCATGGTCCAACCTGCCATATGGTGGTTCGTACTCACGGTATCCCCATTGGCGACTCTACCTACCAATCTGCTTGCTTTGGTTTCTCCAAGACCGCTGTTGGCCTTGCAATAGCTGGGTATGACGAGCTGTTCTACACCATTTCAAAGGGGTATGCTGCCCAGTCTCAATCCTCTGTTGGTGACATCAGCGGTACATCCACCACTTCATCCGGCGCGTCTGCATCCAGCAGTAAAACCACCTGCTCCACCTGCCATGGCTCAGGCAAGAAGGATTGCAGCAAGTGCAGAGGCGATGGCAAGGTGACCTGCACCGCCTGCGATGGAAAGGGCGGCAAGGATGTGTACATCAGCACACCCAACTACAGCGGCAGCAGCAAAACATCCTCCACCAAATGGGAAAACTGCTCCAAATGCAGCGGCACCGGCAATCAAAGCTGCCGCACCTGCAGCGGTATGGGGCATGTTGCCTGCACCAGCTGCGGCGGAACTGGTCACAACTAAAAAACGCGCCGTGCTCTACGCTCCAGAGCACGGCCCTTTTTTATTCCAGCACGTTCACCCACTGCCCGTTTTCCTCCCGGAAGGAGAACTCGCTCAAATCATCCCGCAGGAAAAGCTGCAGCATATCCTCCATGGTGTTGGCCAGTTTCGCTTTGGGCATGTCCTTGATGGGCATCCACCACACCCGGCCCTCGTCGGAGGAGCGCAGCTCGCCCTCGTACTCGTCAGTTTTGTACAGGAACACCACGTTCCGCACACCATGGCGCATCCAGTGTTTCACGCCGCACAGCCGCGGGTGGCGTATGGTCAGCCCGGTTTCCTCCCACACCTCGCGGATCACCGCCTGGGTGAAGGTTTCTCCCTTTTCCACATGCCCGCCGGGAAACACCACCCCGGGCCAGTCGCCGGTGCGCTCCTGCACCACAGCGTTGCCCGCAGCGTCATATACCATGCACATGTTGGTGAAAATCACCTGCTCCGATGGATGCATTGCTCTCTCCCCTATTCAATGGTGTAGCCAACTTTTGCGAGTGCGAGTAAGGCCTGCGGATAATTCTCCCTCTTCGTCAGCACATAGTCCGTGTTGTAGGTGGACACCACAAAAATGCCGATTCCCTCCGCCGCCAGCACCCGGCTGATGTCCGCCAGAATGCCAATCAGCGAAAAGTCCAGCACGCCCTGAATGCGAAACGCCCGCCAGCCGTCCTCCCTGTGGGTTACGTTTGCCGGCACATGCTCCGCCAGGCACACCAGGGAAAACTCCTCATCCGTGGCGGCGGTAAAGCAGAAAGGTACGCCTGCATTCACCTGCGTGAAATCCGCCACCTTGCATACAGCAAACTCGCCGTCAATCCGCTGGATGGTCATTCGTCAACCTCCTGTGAAACCAAATGGTACGCCCTGCCTCCTCAAAGCCAATGCTCAGGTGAAAAGCCAGGCTGGTCAGGTTGTCGATTTCGCAATCGCTGGCAAACTCGCTGCACCCGGCCTGCAACGACCACTGCTGGCAGGCCTCCACCAACTGGCGGGCTACCCCATGGCAGCGATGCTCCGGCGCAACCCACACACCCTCCAGAAAACCAACAGGGCTGGTGGATGTGCCCTCCACATAATCGTGGCGGAGCTGGCACTGGGCAAAGCCAATGGGTGTTTCGCCTTCATAGGCCAGGAAGCAGGCTGCTTCACTGGAGGCTGTCAATACAGCAAGCTCCTTTACCAGGTCAGCAGGGTTTGTTTTGTAAAGCTGACCGGCCATGTACGCCAGAAGTTGGCTGTCATCAGCCGTTGCTTGACGGATATTCATAGGCACCTCACTGTTTCTGAATGATGAAGCACTCCGGCGCGCCCGGGCCGGCGTTCAGAAAGCGGCTATGCAGCACGTTGAACTCCTGGGGCCGCAGGGCGGAAAGCCAATCCCCCAGGGCGTGGCGTTCCCTGTCGCCCTCGGCGTGACCGGGATAGGCGCACACGGTGCATACGCCGCCCTTTTCCAGCAATGCCAGCGCCGCAGACAGCGCCTGCTGGGTGGTTTCCCACAGGGTGGTAATGCGCTTGTCGCCGCCGGGCAGCCAGCCCAGGTTGAAGGTCACCGCCCGCACCGGGGCATCCACCCGCTCCGCCATGTGCTGGTGGCCTTCGGCGTATAAGGTGCAGCGGTTAAGCAAACCCTTTTCCTGCAGGGTTTCTGCCGTGCGCTTCACGGCCTCCGGCTGAATGTCAAAGCCAATCACCCGGCCGTTTTCGCCCACCAGCTCCGCCAGCATGCAGGTGTCGTGTCCGTTGCCCAGGGTGGCATCCACCACCGTATCACCGGGGCGGATCACCTGTTTCAGGGCGTCCGCCGCCAGGTACCGGGCAGACCGCAGTTCATAGGCCATGGTTACAGCTCCTTCAGTTTGCGAATCTCGCCCGGCGTCAGCTGCCGCCACTGGCCCCGGGGCAGATCCCCCAGGAGGATAGGCCCAAAGCCTACGCGCTTCAGCTGCACCACCTGGTGGCCCACCGCCTCAAACATGCGGCGCACCTGGCGGTAGCGTCCCTCATGGATGGTCACCAGCAGCACCGTGGCGAAGGACTCATACCGCATCAGGCGCACATGGGCCGGGGATGTGAGCCTGCCATCCAGCTGCACACCGGCCCGCAGACGGCGGATGGCGTCCTCCTCCACCCGGTTGCTGACCTTGGCAAGATAGGTTTTGTCCACCTCATGGCTGGGGTGGAGCAGGCTGTTCATCATATCGCCGTCATTGGTCAAAAGCAGCAGGCCTTCGCTGTCAAAGTCCAGCCGGCCCACCGGGTACAGCCGCACGGGATAATCCCGAAACTTGTCCATCACCGTGGCCCGGCCTTCCGGGTCGG
>CAYMOM010000173.1:0-3655 GCA_964391995.1 uncultured Faecalibacterium sp. | reverse complement strand
TGGTGGGCTTTGCCGGCGGCACGGCGGATGCCTTCACCCTGTGCGAAATGTTTGAGGAAAAGCTGACCCAGTGCGGCGGCAACCTGGAGCGGGCTGCCGTGGCCCTGGCCCAGGGCTGGCGCGGCAGCCAGGCCATGCGCCAGCTGGAATCCCTGATGATTGTAGCCAACAAGGAGGATATGCTGATCCTCAGCGGCACAGGGGATGTGATCTGCCCCGATGATGGCGTGGCGGCTATTGGCTCCGGCGGCAATTATGCGCTGGCTGCTGCCCGGGCACTGGTGGAAAACACCGACCTTTCCGCCCGGGAAATTGCCGAAAAGGCGTTGCATATTGCTGCGTCCATTTGCGTGTTTACCAACGAGAATATCATTGTGGATGAAGCCTGAGGAGGTTGAGCAAAAATGGCAGAACTGACGCCAAGGCAAATCGTACACGAGCTTGACCGCTATATCATCGGCCAAGACGAGGCCAAGAAGTCCGTGGCCATCGCCCTGCGCAACCGCTACCGCCGCTCCATGGTGGAGGAAGGCCTGCGGGAGGAAATCAGCCCGAAGAATATCCTGATGATCGGCCCCACGGGCGTGGGTAAAACGGAAATCGCCCGCCGCCTGGCTAAGCTGGTGGGTGCACCCTTTATCAAGGTGGAGGCCACCAAGTTTACCGAGGTGGGCTATGTGGGCCGGGATGTGGAAAGCATCATCCGCGACCTGGTGGACAACGCCATCCGCATGGTAAAGGACGAGCATGTGAAGCGCGTGCAGCCCCGTGCCCAGGTGCTGGCAGAGGACCGGCTGGTGAGCCTGATGGTGCACCCGCCCAAGAAGCCCGCCGGCAACCCGCTGGACTTTCTGCTGGGGAAAAAGCAGCCCGAAGAGCCTGCCAACCCCGAGGAGCAGCAGAAGCTGACCGGCAAGCGGGAGGAACTGCGCCAGCAGCTGATGCGCGGCGAACTGGAGGAGCACGAGCTGGAGATTGAAGTGGAAGAAGCTGCGCCGACCCTGGATGTGGGCGGCGGCTCCATCAGCCTGGGGGATATGATGGGCGGCATGATGCCCAAGAAAACCAAGCTGCGCCGGGTGAAGGTGAAGGACGCCCGGAAAATCCTTATGCAGGAGGAATCCGACAAGCTGATTGACCAGGATGCCGTGCAGGAGGAGGCCATCCGCCGGGCAGAGCAGAACGGCATTGTGTTCATTGATGAGATCGACAAGATTGCCGGGCAGCACGCCGGCAGCGGCCCGGATGTCAGCCGGGAAGGCGTGCAGCGGGACATCCTGCCCATTGTGGAGGGCAGCACGGTGAACACCAAGTATGGCCCGGTGAAAACGGATTATATGCTCTTTATTGCCGCCGGCGCCTTCCATGTGGCGAAGATCAGCGACCTGATTCCCGAGCTGCAGGGGCGTTTCCCTGTGCATGTGCAGCTGAAAAGCCTGACCCGGCAGGACTTCCAGCGCATCCTGACCCAGCCGGACAATGCCCTGACCCTGCAATACAAAGCGCTGCTGGCCGTGGACAAGGTGCTGCTGGACTTTGAGGATTCCGCCATTGAAGCCATTGCCGAGGCGGCCTTCAACGCCAACGAAACCAGCGAGGACATTGGCGCCCGCCGCCTGCATGCGGTGTTCGAGCAGCTGCTGGAGGACATTGCCTTCAACGCCGGCGACGAAAGCATGCCGCCTGTGGAGCTGAAAATCAACGGGGATTATGTGCGCCAGCACCTGCACGGGGAAAACAAACCCCAGGACATGAAAAAGTACATCCTGTAACAAAAAAACGGCCCGTCTGCCCGGCAAACGCCTGCAGGCGGGCACCTTTACGGAAAAGCGGACGAAAGAAATGAGGATGGCTGCCAATGATGAAGCAACTGGTGGGTAAGCCCCACATGGCAAAGCGTACAGTGGTATTGTTTATCAGCGTATTCCTGATGGGCCTGGGTGTCGCCATACTGGATCAACTGGGCTTTGGCACGGATCCCTGCTCGGTGCTGAACCTGGGCGTGAGCCGCCTGGTGGGCTGGAGCTTCGGCACCTATCAGCTGTGCTTCAACCTGGTGCTGATTGTGCTGATCCTCCTGCTGGGGGAGACACGGCGCATTGGCCTGGGCACATTGGCTAACATGGTGGTGGTGGGCTATGCTGCGGACTTCTGCACATGGATCATCAACATGGTGCATCCCCTGTACGGGGAGCCGGAAATGGTGAAAATCCTTCTGTTTATTCCCACGCTGGTCATGTTCATGGTGGCGGCATCCTTTTACATGGTGGTGGATCTGGGCGTTTCACCCTATGATGCCATGCCCCAGATTATCAGCGGACGGGTGAAGCGGCTGAGCTTTACTGTTATCCGCATTATCTGGGATGTGTCCGCCACGGTGATAGGCTACCTGGTGGGCGGCACCGTGGGCCTGGCGACGATCATCATGGGTTTCTTCCTCGGGCCGCTGATTTCCGCCATCGCAAAGAAGTTCCGTCCCTGGTTTGAATGAAAGAAGGAGTGCCAACTGCTGCGGCGCTCCCAGCGTATCAAAAAACCTCCGACTTTATTCGTATCGCGGGGCTTTGCCGCGCGGGCGGGGCGTTTCCGGCTCCGCCGGAAACTTTCCTTACGCGGAGGAACGGCCGTCAAAGCTGCTTGCAGCTTTGACAGTGACGGAGCGCAAAACCTCGAAAAAGTGGCTTTGCCACTTTTTCGACGCCCTGGAGCGCCAACTGCTGCGGCGCTCCTTCTTTATTATTCCTTGGGGTTGGGTTCCTGGCCCACGCACCAGCCACGGAGCTTGTTCACCGTGCGCTCCACGGCATCCTGGCTGTTGTGCCAGGGTTCGTTTTGAAAGCGGTAGTCAAACTTTTTGATGAACCAGCTGATGTCCTCCTGCATGCGGTTCAGGTTTTCGGTTTCCAGGGCGGTCAGCTGGTCAACAAAGTCGCCTACTTCCCGGGCTGGCAGCTCCTGGGGTGCCCAGCGGATCAGCTCTGTCATGTGGGGCAGGCACAGGCCTTTGCTCTGACCAAAGCGGCGGCGGAACTCCGTGTCGTTTTGATACAGGTGGAAAAAGGTGTGCAGGTAGCGCTCCATGTTTTCCTGAATGCTGCCACACATGATGCAGCTGGAAGCCATGCCGGTCAGCTCATCCGCCAGGCGTTCCATATCGCTGCGGGCAGAGGCACCCTTTTTGATGCGCTCCAGCATGGAGGCGCTGGCGTACGCCTTGGCAGCCTTTCGCAGGGCGGCAAAGCTCTTTTCGGTGCGCTGGCGGGTTTCCGCCAGGTGGGATTCCAGCATCAGTGCGTGGCCCAGGCGGTTGCTCATGCCAAAGAGCATGGCATGGTGATGGGGGCAGAAGCCCTTGTCGTTCACCTGGATGCGGGTGTCCGGCTCCATGACGGAAGCGCCCAGGTAGCGCTCTGCCTCGCCCAGCTCGGTTTTCCGGTGCAGGGCACACAAAAGGCATTCGCCCTCCAGCTTCAGGGAATCCCATACGGGAATGGTGTCGATATGGTAGTGCATGGGTGGTCACGTCCTTTTCAAGATGCTTGGCTGAAAACAGTATAGCATACTTATGCAAGTATGCCAATAAAAAAAGGCCGCGCGGGATTAGACCGCCCCAGAATATACGGACTGCTGGGAAAAGGCCCCTATGTAAGAAAGT
>CAYMOM010000172.1:0-3666 GCA_964391995.1 uncultured Faecalibacterium sp. | reverse complement strand
CTGATCGCCCCCGCGGGGAAGCCAGTGGGGTTACCAACCCAAAAACCTGCCCAGTCGCGGGGGAAAGGGGGTCCGGGGCCGCTACGCAGCGGTACAGTATTAGCGGCCCCGGGCGCTCTTTGGTTCTTTCTCGCGAGTGAGAAAGAACATCCCCTCCGCATACCACAAAGAAACAAAAAAGAGCACCCCCGCTCGCTCAAGGCAAGCAGGGGTGCGCAGATAGGGCCGCTCTGCATTGCGCAGGGCGGCTGGTTTGTTATGATGCAATTACCCGATGGTCAGCTCCACCACGCAGCAGGCGGGCAGCGTGACCTTGCCATCCTTCACGCCGTCAAAGGGCTTCACGGACAGGGGCGCGTGGTCAAAATCGTTATACTGGCCGGCCTCGCCCTGGAGGATGCGGCCCTGCACCTGGCACAGGCACACGCCGCTGACATCCACCGTGGCTTCCTTGTCCATGGCCAGGTTGGCAAGGGTCAGGGTGATTTTCCCATCCTTTTCGGAGGCGGAGGCAATCACCTGGGGCAGGTCGAAGCCGTTCTCGCCCACCTGGTCGCTTTCCACAAAGCAATCAATCTGCTTGGCGTCCTGGTGGGCCTTGTACAGGTCGAACACATGGTAGGTGGGTGTCAGCACCATTTTGTCACCCTCGGTGAGGATGATGGCCTGCAGCACGTTTACCATCTGGGCCAGGTTTGCCATGCGCACGCGGTCGCAGTGGGCCATGAAGGTGTTCAGGGTCAGGGCAGCCACCATGGCGTCACGCATGGTGTTCTGCTGGTACAGGAAGCCCGGGTTGGTACCCGGCTCCACGTCGAACCAGTTGCCCCATTCGTCCACAATCAGCGCCACCCGCTTTTCCGGGTCGTACCTGTCCATGATCTGGCTGTGCCGGGTGACCAGCTCCTCCATATGGGTGGCATGCTTCAGGGAGCGGTAGTATTCCTCGCTGGTGAAGCCTGTTGCGGCCCGCTTGTCGTTCCACTCATCGCCGCAAACGGTGTAGTAGTGCAGGGTCAGCGCGTCCATGAAGGGTGCGGCGCGCTTCATCAGCACTTCCGTCCAGTTGTAGTCGCCGCCATTGGGGCCGCAGGCAATGCGGTAAAGCCTGTTGGCGCCATAGTTCCGGCAATAGGTCTGGTACCGGCGGAACTCGTCGGCGTAGTATTCGGGGCGCATGTTGCCGCCGCAGCCCCAGCTCTCATTGCCCACGCCCCAGTATTTCACGCCCCAGGGATCTTTCCGCCCGTTGGCCCAGCGCTTTTTCACCACGGTGGAGTCACCCTCGGAGTTCAGGTATTCCACCCATTCCGCCATTTCGCGCACGGTGCCGCTGCCCACGTTGGCGTTGATATACGGCTCGCAGCCGATCTGCTGGCACAGTTCCAGAAACTCGTGGGTGCCGAAGGAGTTGTCCTCCACCACGCCGCCCCAGTTGGTGTTCACCATGCGCTTGCGGCCTTCCTGGGGGCCGATGCCGTCCTCCCAGTGATACTCATCGGCAAAGCATCCGCCGGGCCAGCGCAGCACCGGCACCTTGATGTGCTTCAGGGCCTCCACCACATCGGTACGCATGCCGTTTTTGTTGGGGATGGTACTGTCCTTGCCTACAAACAGGCCCTGATATACGCAGCGGCCCAGGTGCTCGGAAAAATGACCGAAGATATTCTTGTCGATGGTTCCTGCACTGCGGGCAGGGTTCAGGGTGATCTTCATTTGTTTCCTCCTCATGCGGCGCTTGCCGCGCCTGATGAGTGCATTATAGCATACTCTTTCCCGGAGGAAAAGCCAAAATTGTGCGGTGCAGGATTGTTTTATGCCCCAATCGATGCTATAATACCCACAAAAACAAGGAGGCTTCTCCAATGGTTGCACAGTATCCGCCCATGGGCTGGAACAGCTGGGACTGCTATGGCGCCGCTGTGACAGAGGACATTGTAAAACAGAATGCCGATTATATGGCGAGGCACCTGAAGCAGTATGGCTGGGAGTATGTGGTGGTGGACATCCAGTGGTATCAGCCCACCGCCGTCACCCACGAATACGAGGCCTTTGCGCCCCTGTGCATGGATGAATACGGGCGCCTGCTGCCGGCGGAGAACCGCTTTCCCAGCGCCAAGGGCGGTGCTGGCTTCAAGCCGCTGGCGGACTATGTGCACAGCCTGGGGCTGAAGTTTGGCATCCATATCATGCGCGGCATGCCCCGGATGGCCGCCCACCAAAGGTTGCCTATCCTGAACTGCGATATGGATTGCGGTCAGGTGGCGAACCCCAATTCCATCTGTGCCTGGAACCCGGACATGTACGGCCTGAAGTGCGATATGCCCCAGGCACAGGCGTACTACGACAGCATTTTCCAGCTGTATGCCCAGTGGGGTGTGGACTATGTGAAGTGCGATGACATTGCCCGGGAGTACCCCCACTGCCAGAAGGAGATCGAGGTTATTTCTGCCGCCTGCCGCAACAGCGGGCGGGACATGGTGCTTTCCCTGTCCCCTGGCGCGGCACCGGTGGAAAAAGCGGAGCACCTGAAGAAGTATGCCAACATGTGGCGCATTACCGATGATTTCTGGGATCAGTGGAGCCTGCTGAAGGCCATGTTTGAGCGGGCGGAGAAGTGGTGCATCCACGCCGGCCCGGGCCATTGGCCGGATGCGGACATGCTGCCTGTGGGTGCCCTGCGCCAGTGCGAAAACGTGAACGACTGGACAAACTTCACCCAGGCCGAGCAGCGCACCATGATGACCCTGTGGTGTATGATGCGCTCGCCCCTGATGATTGGCGGCGAAATGACCAAGAATGATGTGTTCACCCTGGATCTGCTGACCAATGCACCCCTGCTGGAGATTGAAAAAACCACCTGGTGCGCCCACTCCCTCTACACCACGGAGGAGGCCTCGGCCTGGGTGGCACCCCGGCAAGATGGCAAGGGTGTGTATGTGGCCCTGTTCAACCTGACCGACAAAAAGTGCCGTCTGTCCGTCACGGCGGAGGAACTGGGCCTGCCGGGCATTGGGGCAGCCACGGAGCTGTGGAGCAACAGGAAGAGCTGCAAGCTCTCTGCCTCACTTGGTGCCCATGATGCGGCTGTATGGTTTGTGGAAGCTTGATTTGATGATGCTGGAAACCCCCGCTCCGGGATGCGGAGCGGGGGTGATTTTTTGCCCTTTGGTGGGCGCATTTGCACACAGGGCCTGTGGCGGGGGATGTTCTTTCTCACTCGCGAGAAAGAACCAAAGAGCGCCCGGGGCCGCTAATACTGTACCGCTGCGTAGCGGCCCCGGACCCCCTTTCCCCCGCAACTGGGCAGGTTTTCCGGTTGGTGACCCCACCGGCTTCCCCCCGGGGGCGATCAGGGACGTGTTGGTCGTTTTGGAGGTTTGGGGCACCTTGCGCGCGGCATGTGGCTCGCGCTTTGTGCGCAGGTTTGTGGGCTGGTGTGCAGCCAAGCACCATGGCTTCCCCTGGAGGGGAAGCTGTCCCGAAGGGACTGATGAGGTGGAAAGCTGCTATAGAATATTGCTCCATCAAGGTGCAAAAGCTCTATCCGGGAAGGCATGCGCATTTGCACACAGGGCCTGTGGCGGGGGATGTTCTTTTCGTCTCGGCGAAAAGAACCAAAGAGCGCCCGGGGCCGCTAATACTGTACCGCTGCGTAGCGGCCCC
>CAYMOM010000171.1:0-3721 GCA_964391995.1 uncultured Faecalibacterium sp. | reverse complement strand
TAATGGGCTTGGACTGGCTGTACAGCCGGAAAATATGATCCCGCCGCAGGGCTTCCCCCCGGGCTGCATTGGCATGGCCGGCAGCAGCGTACAGCACATCCCGGTCATGCTTGCGCACCAGCACGGAAATGCCGGCGCATTCATGCTGGGCCACCGAGCGCTCCAGGCAGGCCTGAACCCTCATTTGTACATTCATGGCGCATCCTCCTCAGGCTTCAAACATCTCCACCAGCTTTCTGGCGCTGGCTGCCTTTTCTGCCAGGCGCTGGGGCAGCTGCCGGGCAGAATAGCCTTCCATGGCATTGGAGGCTTCCAGGGTGAAATACCCCTGGTAGCCAATCTCCTTCAATGCGCGGATGATGGGCGGGAAATCAATGTTCATGGTCATGGGAATCAGGTGGGCATCGTGCACCAGGTCGTTATCGTGCAGGTGCAGGGCCTGCAGGTGATGCCCCAGGGCATGGATCATGTTCACTGCGCCGGAGCCGGAGGAGCGCAATTCCGCATGCCCGATGTCCAGGCAGGCCACCAGATACGGGTCGTTCACCGCGTGCAGGTGGGCCAGGAAATCCTCGCTGGTGGCGCAGGCGGCGAAAACGGATTCGTTTCGCTCATCGTTCCAGTTGAACATGTTTTCCGCGGCAATCTTCACCCCGCAGGCTTTGGCAAAGGGCAGCAGCTCCTGGTACATTTCGGCGTTTTTTTCGGCGCAGCTGTTGTTGTCCGGGTGGATGACGCAAATGCTGCCGCCGGCCTCGGCAGTGCACTCAATGGCCCGGCGGAAGCAATCCCGTATTTCCCGGCAGCCGGAGGGAAAGGGCGCGTGGGACTGATTGCAGTGAATGCCGTTGTCCAGGCCCACCTGCTTCAGCTCCCGGGCGAAGCGCAGGTAATCAGCGCCTGCCAGGGGATGCTTTGAGGGCAGGGCGCAGCGGCGCTCCCAGTCGTACCCGCACATGTCGAACATGGAAAAATCCCATGCGTCAAAGCCGGCCTTCGCCACCATTTCAATGGCCCAGCGCTCGCCCACAAGCAGCGCCGCATCGTAGATTTCCGTGGAGATTTTCACGGGCCGTCCTCCTTACCTTTTCAGCAGCTTCAGGTGCTTCATCACACTGGAGGCACACACGCCTGTCAGCGCGCCGCACCCCAGGCCGACAAGCATCAAAATCCCCATGTAGTACATCAGCTGGGGCGTGCGGAGCATCACCATGGCCAGGCCCACCTGGCCCACGTTGTGCATCAGGCCGCCCACCATGCTGACCACCACCGTGTGCACACCCTTCACCCGGCTGAGCAGGCACATGAAAACCATGCTCAGAAGCCCGCCGGCAAAGGCGTACATCATGGCGCTGACGCCGCCGAACATCAGCCCGGAGAGCAGCACCTTCAGCACCATCAGCACAAAGGCGGTGGGAATGCCCAGCATGTAGACTGCAAAAATCAGGATACCGTTGCTCAGGCCCAGCTTGATGCCCGGTATGCCCGCCGCCACCGGCATCAGGCTTTCCACATAGCCCAATACCAGCATCAGGGCCACCAGCAGGCCGGAAAGAGCAATGCGCTGGGTTTTCTGCCGGCTGGTCATGGGGCCTCCTCCTGCTGGGCCATCAGTGCGGCAATTTCCTCCGCCGTGTACAGCTCCAGCGTTACCTGATGGGGCAGGCAGATGATCATATTGCCCAGCACCCTGTCGTTCATGGTGTCCAGGGACACGGTACCCTGCTCCACGCAGTCCTGGTTGTCGCAGGTGGAGTCCGCCATCCATACGCTGGTGGGCGTAACGTGCACCAGGTTCACCATGCCCGTATCCCCCTGGGTGATGGAGAATTCGCCTTCATCGGTCAGGGGCAGCAGGCCCTGGGACTCTCCGCCCACGGTGATGTGCAGGTAGGCCCGGGCCTGTCCGTTAAGCGTTTCCGGCAGCAGGGACGGGTCAATGCCGGCATCCTGCCGCAGGGCCAGGGCCAATACAAATACCGCCGCAATCACTGCCGCGGCGGCGAGGATGATCCATAGGTTTCGCTTGCGCATGATGGTTCCTTTCATCGAAAAATGGCGGCGTCAGGCATGGGGGGATAGGCGGGCCTTTTCCAGGGCCAGCGCCACAGGGGGAATCACCAGCAGGTGCACCAGCGCCCCGGGGGCGGTGGCAGTGAAATATCCGCTGACAAACATGGCGAAGGTAAAGCTGCCGCCTGTCAGGCCCATGATGAGGGCCTTGGCTGCGCCGCCCAGCAGCCGCCCTGCCACCATGGCCAGCACCATGGCCAGCAGCATGGCCGGCAGGCGCTTCATGCGCCGGCGGAGGGGCGGATACATCAGCCCGCACACCAGGCCATAGGCCGCCAGCTCCGCTGCCATGGGCAGGCCCACAGCCACCAGCGGCGGCATGCCGAAAAGCAGGCTGCGCACAATGGGCAGCACCAGCCCCAGTGCTGCGCCCCAGCCCCAGCCGCAGGTCAGCCCGGCCAGCAGGGCGGGGATGTGCAGCGGGCACAGGGCCTGCCCCAGGGCGGGCAGCTGCCCGGTGAGAAAGGGCAGCACCAGGCCCAGTGCCAGCAGCAGCCCGGTAACTACCAGCCGATAAGCAGGCTGGCTATGCTCCATAATGCTCGCATCCTTTGTGTGAAAAACTCGGGCGCACCCCGTCAGCCGGCAGCGGATTTCTTTTTGCCGGAGCCAAAGCCGCTGGCAACGGAAACAACCGCGCCCACAATCAGTGTGATGTAGTAGGTGAAGAACCGCCACAGCAGCAGCGCCATCAGGCGGATGCCATCGGGGAACACCTGGGAGAAGTAAAGGGCAAACACGCCCTCCTGGGCACCGGAAGCGCCGGGCAGGGGGGTATAGGCCGCGGAGGTGTACAGCATGATGCCCAGGGCGGTGATCTGCCCATAGCCGGAGCCGCTGAGACCAAAGCCGTGGTACAGCAGGAAGGTGACCAGCATCAGCGACAGAATCTGCAGGGTGGCCAGCAGCAGCTGCACCACCAGGTCGATCGGCCGGCGGGTGATCATCATCACGCTGCTGTGGAAGGTGTCGATCACATCCTCCCACCGGGCCTGGGTGCTGGCAGGATCCTTCACCAGGCGGAGCTTGGCGCCGGCCTTGATGAACAGCATCACAAAAAACCGCACCAGCCGCTTGCTGGTGGCCATCATCACCGTGAAGGCCACGATGATGACATTGTACACATAGCCGATGATGAGGATCCACATGTTGGCGCCCAGCTGCTGGGCAATGTATTCCCGGTAGGCAATCCACAGCCCTGTGCCCAGCACAGCCAGCATGAACTGAAAGGCGAACAGCTTCACCGTCAGGGATGATGTGCCGATGCCAATGGGCACACCCCGCTTTTTCATGTAGTAGACCTGCATGGGCTGGCCGCCGGTGGCGCCTGGGGTGATGTTGGAATAATACATGCCGGACAGGGCCACAAACAGGGATGAGTGCAACGGCATGCCATAACCCTGCAGCCGGAGAAAGTGGTGGATGCTCATGGCATCCAGCAGCAGATAGGCGCACCAGGCCAGCACGCACAGCACAATCCACCTGAGGGGAATGCTCTTCAGCGCATCCATGGCGCCGGACATCTCCTGCCCGTTAAAGCCCACCAGCAGCACCACAGCCAGGGTGCCGAAGATCAGCGCAAAGTTCAGAATTTTCTTTGTACGAGGCTTCATACATCCTCCTTAATGCTCCAATAGCATCCATAGTA
>CAYMOM010000170.1:0-3725 GCA_964391995.1 uncultured Faecalibacterium sp. | reverse complement strand
CCTGACAGTGACGGAGCGCAAATCCTCGAAAAAGTGGCTTTGCCACTTTTTCGACTCCCTGCAGGGCGGAGCATGTTCACTCCGTCCTGTTTCGTTTAGCAATAGCCGATGCTTGCAGCAAACCGCCTGAAGCCAGCCAGGCCGTCTTCGTCCTGCTTGAAAACGCCTGCATCCGCCAGCACCTGGGCGCACACCTTGGCAACCTCGGCGCGGAGCAGCGTTTCTGCCTCCTGGGCGGTGGCGCACAGGCCGCGGGCCTGCACAATGCTCTCCACCCAGGGGAAATGCTTGCAGCAGGCATCGCTTTCCTCCGGCTGCACCAGGGGCTTTTCGCCGGTCAGGTAGCCGTTCAGCGCCGCCAACTCGGCTTTCAGCCGGCCAGGCAGGATGAACAGCCCCATGACCTCAATCAGGCCAATGTTTTCCTTCTTGATGTGGTGTAGCGGCGCATGGGGGTGGAAGATTCCCAGAGGGTGCTCGCCGCTGGTGCGGTTGTTCCGTAGCACCAGGTTCAGCCGGTATTCCTCGCCCACCTTGCGGAGAATGGGGGTAATGGTGTTGTGGGGCGTGCCATCGGTTTCCGCCAGCACACCGCAGGCTGGATCGCTGTAGGCTCGCCATGCGTTCAGTATGCGCTCCGCTTCGTCAATCAGCGGCTGCTCATGGGCGGAGGAAAGCTGCAATGCCGACATGGGCCAATCCAGAATGCAGGCTTTCACGCCTTCCACCGGTGCCCGGAGCTGCACCTTTGCGCCGGCCTTGTCCATGGGGAATTCATACCTTCCGCCCTGGAAATGGTCGTGATTCAGGATGGAGCCGCCCACGATGGGCAGATCGGCATTGCTGCCCAGAAAGTAATGGGGCACCTGACTTACAAAGCTGAACAGCCGCTGGAAGGTACCCCTGTCGATTTTCATGGGGATGTGCCGGCTGTTGAACACAATGCAGTGTTCCGGGTAGTACGCATAGGGCGAATACTGGATGAACCAGTCCTGGCCGGCCAGCTTCAGCGGAACAATGCGGTGGTTCTGCCGGGCTGGGAAATTGCTCCGGCCCGCATAGCCGGGATTCTCCACGCACAGCATGCACTTGGGATAGCCTACGCTGGGGGCGTTTTTCAGCTTGGCAATCTCCTTGGGATCCTTTTCCGGCTTGGAAAGGTTGATGGTGATTTCCAGTTCCCCGCAGGGACTGTCCGCAAAATAGCGGATGTTCTGGGCGATGGAATCCACCTTGATGTAATCGCAGGCGCGGCACATGTCGTAGAATTCCTGGGTGGCCTTTTGGGGCTGATGCGCCTCCATGGCGGCAGCAAAGGCGCGGCGCACCTCCCTGGGCGAAGGCGTCACAAGGCCCATCAGCCGGGCGGAAAACAGATCCCGTGCATACTGCATGTCTTCAATCAAGCCCTTTTCCACAGCCAGATCGCAAAGCTGGTTCAGATAGGCTGTGGCAGTGGCAGGCGCCGCCACGGCAGCAGCGGACTCCCCTGCCGGCGCATCCATCTTCATGGCATCCAGCAGAAGGTTGCGGGCATAGGGCTTATCCAGCTCCTCCAGAAGGCCGCGGGCCTGGGCAAAGGACAGCAGGTTTTCAATGGTTTGGGTAGCCTTTTCGTTCCAATTCATAAGCACACGCTCCCACGATACAATTCGCTAAAAACATTATAGGCAAGGCAGGAAACCTTGTCAACGCACAAAATTATTGTAAAAGCAATCCTTTTTTGTCATTCAAACGTTAGTATGGTGAATGGCCTGGGCCGTTCAGTCTGATCAGACAAAGCACAAAGGGGAAAAGAACATTGGATGCTTTGACATTTCAAGCACAGGTGCGGCAGATGGAAACGCTGCTTTTCCTGGTAAGCATGTCCTACCTGGGCAACGCAGAGGATGCTGCCGATGCCGTGCAGGACGCGCTGACCAAGGCCTGGGAAAAGCGCCACACCCTTGCCGCGCAGGAGCAGTTCAGCCCGTGGCTGATGCGGATCCTCACCAACCGGTGCAAGGATATGCTGCGCAGGCGCAAGCGGCACAGCTTCTTTCCGCTGGAGGAAGATACGCTTGTAGCAGAGGATCTGCCGCTCCCCCAGGCCCCGGTGATGGAGGCTGTTTCGCTGCTGAAGCCGGAGCTGCGCACGGTGGTGCTTTTGCGGTACATGGATGGATACACCGTTCCGGAGATAGCCCGCATCCTGGGCATGCCTGAAGGCACGGTGAAAACCCGCCTGCACACTGCGCGAAAATGCCTGAAGCATACGTTCCTTGTTGAGTGGGAGGAAGAATTATGAAGCAGCAAGAGTTTTGCCGGGCACTGCAGCAAGCAGTGCAGCCCGTGCCCGATGCGTTTCACTGGCGAATAGAAGGTTTTCTGGCGGAAAGAGTGACCCATGAAGAAATGCAGCCTGTGCAGCGAACAGTGCGCGCCAGCTGCCGCGTGCTGGTGATTGCCCTGGTGGTGCTGCTTTCGATGGGCACGGTGGCGCTGGCTGCAACCCACTGGGGAATCTTCGATGCGCTGGGGTTCATCCTGGGCGGTCAGCCCTTAAGCGACAGCATGCAGATGGAGAAGATCCTGCACCAGGAGGTTATCGACAACACAGAGGTAAACATTCTGGAGGCAGGTTATGACGGGCGCATCCTGCTGCTGCAGTACACCTGCCAGAACCCGGAGGGCGCGAAGCCCTATGAGGAATGGTGGACGGATCGTTTCTGGATCAACGGAAAGGGCATCAGCATGCCGGCGGATTCCGGTTCCGATGCTGCTGAAACGGACACCCCTGGCAAAGTCATCCGCACCGATTACATCCGGCTGGACAATGAAAACATTCAGCTGTCCGGCCTGGTTACCATCGGCCTGCCCCTTGGTAGCAAACCGGACAGTGAATACTTCAAATCCTTGTACGACAGCGAAACGGATTCCTATGCCCAGCCAGACAGCGGCCTGGTGCTTTTCACCTTCGACACGGGGGAGGTGCTCAGCCGGGTAGAAACCATTCATCCAAACGCAGAAACAGTGACGGATCTTGTGACTGCCAAGGCTACGGAGGTTTCCTTCACGCCGCTGATGACCTATATCACCCTGGGACTGGAAGGCAACCCAGCGGCGCTGGAGACCTACAAGGCCCAGCACGGTGAAGGATACTATGATGCAAACGGCCAGCTGATCTGGGAATTCACCAGCATGGATGTACAGACAGAATACCTGCATAGCCTAACCCTGGTGGACGAAGCAGGCACGGTTCTTTTCCCCGATCACGACGGCAGAAACGGCATGGGTGATGCCTGGGCGGAGTATCTGTTTCCTCACATTGCTGAAGATGCCATGCCCAAGCACCTGTACCTTGCACCGGTGGAAAACGGCGCGGTCAACATGGCGGAGGCCATTTTTATCAAGTAAAGAGCGCACCGAGGGTTGCTCCTCAGTGCGCCCAGACTGTCAAAAAACTCCGGGAGGTGTCGGAGGACCCGCAGGCCCTCTGACTTCATTCATATCGCGGGGCTTTGCCGCGCGGGCGGGGCGTTTCCGGCTCCGCCGGAAACTTTCCTTATGCGGAGGAACGGCCGTCAGGCCTGCTTGCAGGCCTCAGCCCACCCACAAACCCTCGTCAGCGCAACGTCTGGCGAGATTTTTTTGTGCAAAAGAGGAAAAACCAAAAGGAAAAGGGGGTGCGGCTGTCGAATTTATATAAGGAAAAGAAAACGAAAAGAGGAAAAAGCGATGCTGCG
>CAYMOM010000169.1:0-3762 GCA_964391995.1 uncultured Faecalibacterium sp. | reverse complement strand
AAGCCCCAAACCGTGGCGCAGCTGGTGGAGGAAGGCGGCTACTCCTCCACAGGCCAGGTGTACAACCTGCTCAAGCCGCTGGTTGCCGCCACCCTGGTGGAGGAAAACGCATCCCGCCGGGGGCAATACGTTGTTGTGCCGGACAGGGTGCAGGGCATCGTTATGCTGCTGGCCGGCATCAACGATCTGATTGACCCCACCCACCACGAAGGAACCTGGTAAAACCAAAGTCCCCCTGCCTGCTGTGTGCACGCGGGGGGACTTTTGCGTTTGGGTGTCAGTCAATGGGCTTCTCTCAGTATAGCACAGCCCACCGGGCCAGTCAGTTACTGCACCTGCACATGTTTGCGCATATGCAGCAGGGCGTTTTTCTCCAGCCGGGACACCTGGGCCTGGCTGATGCCAATCTCACCGGCTACCTCCATCTGCGTCCGGCCCTCAAAGAACCGCAGCTGCAGAATCTTCTTCTCCCGGTCGTTGAGCCGTTTCAGGGCATCGCGGATGGAAATGTCCTCCAGCCACAAATCGTCCCGGGTGGATTCGTCCTTCACCTGATCCATGATGTACAGGGCATCGCCGCCATCGTTATACACCGGCTCAAACAGGCTGACCGGGTCCTGAATGGCCTCTAGGGCAAACACCACATCCTGGCGGGGAAGCTGCATTTCATCGGCAATCTCGGTCACCGTAGGCTCCCTGTTCCACTTGCTTTGCAGCCTGTCCCGGGCCTGCAGGGCCTTGTAGGCCGTGTCACGCATGCTGCGGCTGACGTGGATGGCATTGTTGTCCCGCAGGTAGCGGCGGATCTCGCCAATGATCATGGGTACCGCATAGGTGGAAAAGCGGACGTTCTGGCTGGTGTCAAAGTTATCCAGGGCCTTCATCAGCCCAATGCACCCCACCTGAAACAGGTCGTCCACATTTTCACCCCGGCCGGAAAAGCGCTGGATCACGCTTAACACCAGCCGCAGATTCCCCTGGACGAATTCATCCCGGGCAGCCTTGTTGCCCCCGTGCACCAGCGGGAAAAGCTCCCGCATCCGCTCGTTGGAAAGCACCGGCAGGGCGGATGTGTCCACCCCGCAGATCTCAACCTTGCCGTATGCCATACCGTCGCCTCCCCTTGACTGATGCCAAAAGTATGGCACCGGCCCCGGGGGGATATTCACCCGTGACAAAACACGACAGAAATATTCAGCCGAAGCAGCAGGAAAAGGGACGGGTGATCCGTTGAATAGGCAGAAACCACCAAGGAGGAAAATCGAAATGCGGAGATTGCTGATGCTGCTGTGCCTGCTGCTGGCCCTGTGCGGCGCGGCCTGTGCCGAAACGGCGGAGGATGCTGCCTTTTTACCCATGCAGCAGGCGCACCCGGGCTGGGAAGTGCTTGCCAGCAGCCAGTGGGGCGATGCTGCCGCCGCTGCCCTGGGCCAGGGGGAAAACCGGGTGCTGTGCCTGGCGGAAAAGGTGAACGGCGCCTGGCAGCTGGTGATTGCCAACCCCGGTGCCCTGCGCCCCGGCGAAACGCCCAGCATCCTGATGGATGGGGACAATGCCCTGTACTGGAGCTACGACCAGGGGAGCACCCAGTACAGCAGCTTCAAGAAAAATGGCGTGTGGGGAATGCCCACCCGCACATACATTGCCAGCGGCTATGAAACCATGCTGTGCTGGAAAAACGGCCTGCTGTGGCATGAAATCAACCATACGGATGCGGAAGGCAATATCCTTTCCACCGAAAGGCAAGGCCCCGTGCCTGCGGCCTGGCTGGAAAGCTGCACCCTGGCGGATTATCAGCTTGACCTGCCGGGAACCTACATATACAGCAACGATACCTGGCTGAACCGGGAAACCATGCTCCGCTGCGCTGCCGAGGTAACGGACTGGCAGGTGGTGCAGGGCATAGCGCTGAAGGACGGCCTGCTGCTGCTGGCCCGGGACGATGCGGGCGACCTGCGCCTGGTGGGCTGGAGCTTGGTGCATGAAGACCCTGTGACCTGCATCAGCTCCCCCATGCCGGAGAGCACGCAGCTGGGCAACGAGAACTTTGGGGACTGGGTGTACCTGCCGGAAAAGGGCATGATGTTCTACACCTGTCCCGATGATGATGGCGTGTGGCACATCAGCAGCATCTGGCCCGACGAAAGCGGCGACGGGCCTATGCACCTGGGCCGCAGCTGGCTTTCCTTCGACCCGATGATGAGGGATCAGCACTGCCTCTATGTGGGCGCGCACCCCTGGTACACCCTGGATGTGGACTGGGATACCCTGCCCGCCAGCCTGGAGGAGGCGCTGGCCCAGATGGACGCCAGCCGCTGGGCCGCGGTGAATAATCCCAACCCGGCTGACCGGCTCCACCTGCGGGCCAAGCCGGACAAGGGCGCCGGATCCCTGGGCAAGTACTACAACGGTACCCCGGTGGAGGTGCTGGAAAAGGGCGACACCTGGGCGCAGGTGCATGTGGGCGGGGTGATCGGCTGGATGAAGACGGAATACCTGGCCTTTGGCAAGGATGCCTGGCAGGTTCCGCTGGCCTTCCCCCATATGGACTTTACAGAGGAGCATGCGGCGTTTCCCGCATGGCAGGCAGGCACTTCGCCCGGCCTGGATGCAGGTGGCGACTGGCAGGTTGAGCGAAGCGAAACCGCGGTGATCATGGGCCTGAAGGGTGTGAACTGGTATCACATATGGTTCCCGGAAACCGATACCTTCGGCTATATGTGCCAGAGCGACTTCTGGCCGGGCAACGGCTGACACAAGGGCAGAAAAAACGCCCCCGATGCTGCACATGCACCGGGGGCACTGCTGTATTGTTTTATTCGCCAACCTCAGCTTCCAGGGCGAAGCAGTAGAAGGCTTCCTCGCCGGTTTCCGCGTCGTATGCATACCAGACCAGCAGACCATTGTTGTAGCGCATCAGCATCAGGCCGTTGCCGTCCCGCTGGCCGGTGGTTTCATCCAGGAAATAGACGTAGAGCACGGTGCCAAAGCCATCAATCTCCTCCAGCTCGCACTCGGCATCCGCGCTGTCCGCCACGCCGTCGGACTCAATGTCCATGTGTGCCTTGCTGTCCTGGATGCCCAGTGCCGCGTACATGTTTACCTCATCCGCGCCAAAGACGCCATCGCCGGTTTCAATAAAGCTGAGCATCCATGCGCCGTAGAAGTCCTCCATCTTCAGGCCGGAAAGCACCTGGGGATAGTCCGCCTGCGTGAAAACCATGGTCATTTCCTCATCCAGCATGGCCAGGGTGCCATCGGCATAGGTCAGCTCCATGGTATCGCCGGCGGTATCCGTCAAGGTCACGCCCGCTTCTGTGGCAACCCAGGTGCCGCCCTGGCTGGCGGAGCCTTCCTCGCTTTGCGTCAGCAGGACGCAGGAGCCATCCTCGTTAATGTAGATGACTGCATCCAAGCCAACGGTGGCAGGCTCAACCTCCATGCCGGCCATGGTTATGCCGGTAAGCTCCCATGTGCCAACATAGCTGATTTCCTCCGCCGCCGCCAGGCCCAGCATCATGGTCAGGGCCAGAACGAGTGCCAGTATCCTTTTCATTCCATTTTCCTCCTTTGTATGGATTTGCTGCCTTCATTATAGCAGAAGGAGTCTTTTCGTGCAAGAAAAAGCGCACACTGTTTCCAATGTGCGCACAGCTTGTCAAAAAACCACCGGGAGGTGTCGGAGGGCCCGCAGGCCCTTTGACTTCATTCGTATCGCGGGGCTTTGCCGCGCGGGCGGGGCGTTTCCGGCTTTGCCGGAAA
>CAYMOM010000168.1:0-3787 GCA_964391995.1 uncultured Faecalibacterium sp. | reverse complement strand
CCGCCGGTGCCGCAGGCGCACTCGCAAATCTTTCCGCCTCTGATGCCAAAGGCGTTCATCAGCTGCACATAATAGTCCGCCCAGTCCTCGTAGTTCACATCGTTCATCAGTTGATCGTATACTTCTGCAAAGCCTGTGTACATTCCATGCTCTCCGTATCAGGATTTTCTTTTGCCCTTCAGGCAGCCGCCAATGCGGCCCGCCTCCTTGGCGGAAAGGCCTGCCCAGCCGTGCTGCAGCAGTTTGTCCACCAGGCCGCAGCGGGCGGCAGCGGCATACTTTTGTTTTGTCTTAACATCAAGGCGCCACATACGCATCCTCCCTTCCCATTGGTGCAGTTAGGTTGCGCATGCGGCGGCTGGTTTTATTCCTGGTCAGGCTCTTCGTCCTCGTCGTCATCATCGTCCGTATCGGTGTTCAGGCCCCGGTTCACCTTGGCGCCCTCAATGCGGCTGTTGATGTACTTGTCAAACACGGCGTTGGTGTAGCTGGCGGTGATGAACCTGCTCAGCGCAAAGCCGAACAGCACATAGTATGCAAACAGGCCCAGCATGCAGTAGATGGGGTTCACCACCAAGGCCAGCGCCACGGCAATCACCATGGGCAGGCAGTGCAGCAGCCGGATGCCCACGCTCATGGGCAGGCGGGCCACCGCCAGGATGAAGGCGTTGCGGAGCACATCCCGGAAGCGCAGCTTGTAGCTGACCAGCAGCGGGTGCATATATGTTACCGCCAGCGCCCACATGATGCCCACCATCAGCACCAGCACCTGGGGCAGGAACATCAGTGCAGAGGAGGTTTCCGCCATCTCGCCATAGAAGGTCCAGCCCACATACACCGCAATGGGCAAAAAGCCGGTGATCAGGGAAATGGGCAGGCCCTGCTTCCAGTTGGCCTTCACCGCATCCTTGAAATCTGACCAGATGAAGGCGTGCTCGTCCCGGCTCCAGTTGCGGGTCACATAGGCCACGCCGGGGGTGGCGATGCCGGTGATGCCCACGCAGGGAATCAGCAAAAGCAGTGTGCCCTGAATGATGGACTGCAAAAGCACCGGCGCATTCTCCACAATCTCGCCTTCCTCGGTCATCAGGGTGGAGAAAATGCTGGTTACACCAATCATCAGAACGATCATGGTGGGCAGCCAGATAAGCATGTACATCAGGTTCAGCCGGCACAGGCCGGAAAGGCGGGTGCGGAGCATTTCCCAAAACAGCTGCCAGCGGTTGGTGGGCAGATCGTCCTTGGTGTAGTCACCCTTGCCGCTCTTGCCGTAGTAATAGTTGTTCATGAATTTCCCAAACATGGCTGTTCCTCCTCAGTGCGTGGCAATGATGCCATTATAGCACACCGTCGCCAAATTGCCAATACGCTTCACCCCGGCTCGCCCCGTGGAAACGCGCAATTTACAGAATGTTCACCGGCCCAGGGCGTAGCGGGGCATATCCAGGAGTGCCACAGCCTGCTCCGCCGTCATGCCGGTGTTGTCAAACAGGTGACCCTGGTTTTCCGGCATGTGCAGCAGCTTTTCCCGCAGGAAAAGGGAGCGGGGAATCATTTCCGCATCGCCCCTTGCTTCAATGCGCTGGCGCAGGGTGTCCTCGTCTGCGGTCAGTACCACATAGTGCAGGGTGGCACCGTGCCGGGCAGCCAGCGCCTCCACCAGGGGGAGTTCATCCTCCACCACATAGTCAATGGCAACATCCAGGCCATGCTCCAGCACCTTGTCTGCTACGGAAAGGATGCAGTCCCAGTTAAAGCGGAGAATATCCTCCCAGGCCATGGTTTGCGCCCGGCCCACAAAGCCGGCGTGGAAGTCATCCCCGTGGATGATATACACCTGCCGGGCTGTTTCCGCCGCGTGCTTTTCCGCAAAGGCCTTGGCCAGGGTGGATTTTCCACAGCCGCAAGGTCCTGAAAACAGGTAGATGTTCATGGGCTCCTCCAGAAAAAGTCCGCCGCAGGTCATGCAGCGGACAAAATTGCTTTACATAGCCTTGGTTGCCACGCTGGTCACCAAGGCCAGGGTGGCCAGCATGCCTTTCACATGGGTGCGCTCGTACCCGTGGGAAGCATACACACCCTGTCCGCACAGGGCGAAGCGGGCATCCAGCCCGGCCCGGAGCGCCGTTGCCGCATCGGAGGAATAGCTGGGGTAAATATCTACCGCATAGTCGATGCCTTCCGCCTTGGCCCGGGCAATCAGCTCGTTGGTGAAGCTGAAATCAAAGGGTCCGGCGCTGTCCTTGGCGCAGATGGACACCTGGGTTTCACGGCAGGAAAGGTCATCCCCCACACAGCCCATGTCCACCGCCAGCATGTCCTCAATGTCCATGCTGTACAGGGGCGAGGCGCCGTGGCCCACCTCTTCATACACGGTGAACAGCAGCGTCACCTGCCGGCACAGCTTCGCCCGGCCTTCAGCAACCTCCCGCGCCAGGGTCAGCAGCACGGCGGAAGACGCCTTGTCGTCCAGGTGGCGGCTCTTCACAAAACCGCTTTCCGTGATGACGGTACGCGGGTCGAAGGAGATGAAATCCCCCACGCCAATGCCCAGCATCTCTGTATCCGCCTTGCAGGACACTTCTTCGTCCAGAACGATTTCAAGGGTTTCATCGCTGCGGACGTCGTTATTGTTGTTCCACACATGCCGGCTGGCCTTCACGGACTGTACCGTGCCGGTGTAGGTCTTGCCGCCGCGGGTGTGGATGAGCACGTTCTCGTTCTCAATGGCATTGTCCCCAAAGCCGCCGATTTTTGTGTACCGCAGGTTTCCGCTGCCTTTGATGGCTCGCACCATGGCGCCCAGGGTATCCACATGGGCGGACAGCAGCAGCGGGTGCCCTGTGCCGCCCAGGCAGCACAGCACGGCACCCTTGGGGGTGCGCTGCGGCTTAAAGCCCAGGCGGGTCAGTTCCGCCAGGAGATAGTTGGTGGCTTCCTCCGTCATGCCAGTGGGGCTGGGGATGCCGGTCAGCGCTTTCAGCTGCTCCAGCATGTAAGTTTGCTTGTTCATCGTTCCTCCTTATGCCAGCAGCTTTTCGCTGGCCTCGCGCAGGCGGGCATTCTTCTGCTCGGCAGCGGCCTTGTCCGCATCGTTGGTGTTGATGTACAGCTTGATCTTCGGCTCCGTGCCGGAAGGCCGCACGCATACCCAGTTGCCGCCCTCCAGCTCGAAGTACAGCACATCGGAGGTAGGCAGCCCGGTGGGTTCCTGCTGGCCATTGTAGGTGCGCACGCCGGTCAGGTAGTCCCGCACGGCGGTGACCTTCAGGCCGGCCAGCTCTTTGGGCGGCGCAGCCCGCAGGCCTTTCATGATTTCCTTCATGCGGCCCACGCCTTCCTTGCCGGGCAGGGTGACGGACACCACCTTCTCCACCGAGTAGCCGTATTCCGCAAAAATGGACTGCACATAATCATACAGGGTAATGCCCTGGGCGGCGCAGGCGCAGGCCACCTCGGCAATGAGCAGGGAGGCATTCACGCCGTCCTTGTCCCGGACAAAGGTGGAGGATAGGTAGCCGTAGCTTTCCTCAAAGCCAAAGAGGAAGGTATGGCTACCCGTATCCTGGAACTGCTGAATTTTCTCGCCGATGAACTTGAATCCCGTCAGGGTTTCAAACATCTCCACGCCGAAGGAAGCGGCAATCTTGCTTGCCAGGCTGGTGGACACAATGGACTTCACCGCCGCGCCGTTCTTGGGTAGCTTGCCCTGCTTCTTCCTGGCGGAAAGGATGTAGTGCAGCAGCACGCAGCCGATCTGGTTGCCGGTCAGCAGCTGCCAGTCCCC
>CAYMOM010000167.1:0-3797 GCA_964391995.1 uncultured Faecalibacterium sp. | reverse complement strand
TCCTGCAGGATGAAGTGAAGCTGGACAACCAGGTGCTGATTGACTACATCACCGAAACCCTGGGCGGCGTGATTGGCGAAGAGTACGCCGAGCCCTACGGCCAGGGCCGCATTGTGGCTGTGCCGGAAGCTCCCGCGCAGTAATCGCATTGATTCCCCTGGGGCGACTGTAACAGGTCGCCCCTTTTTGTGTGCCTTGCAGGACATTCCATGACCGGCGGCGAATGGTCAGGATAAAAGGAGTTGAGCTTGATGAACGTACAGCAGGCGGCTGCCCTGGCCAAATTGGCTATTCCGCCCGAGGAAGAAACCCGCATGGAGGCTGAATTTGCCCAGATGCTGGCCTTTGTGCAGCAGATGCAGGCAGCGGATGCGCCGGCAGAGGAACAACCCATGGAAGCTGACGCTCTGCGGCAGGATGCGCCCCGCCCGTGCCTGGAAAGGGAGGACGTGCTGTCCTTGGCACCGGGGCGGGAGGGCGATTACATCAGCGTGCCCCAAAGCTTTGAGTGAGGAGGAAACGGCGTGAAGTTGCCTGATTGGCCGCTGACGGAGCTGGTGCAGCAGCTGGCCCGCAGGGAGGTTTCCTCCCGGGAAATCACGGAAGCATACATGGCCCGGCAGGATGGCGTGCAGGGGTACATCACCCGCTGCCAGGATGCACTTTTGCAGGCGGAGCAGGCCGACCGCCGCCGGGCGGCAGGTTGGGTGCATCCCCTGTGCGGCGTGCCCCTGGCGGTGAAGGACAACATTTGCACCCAGGGTGTGGGCACCACCTGCGGCTCCCGGATGCTGGCGGATTTTGTTCCGCCCTGTGATGCAACCGCCTGGGCCAGGCTGAAGCAGGCCGGCTGTGTGCTGCTGGGCAAAACCAACATGGACGAGTTTGGCATGGGCTCCTCCACGGAGAACAGCGCCTTTCACATCACGGAAAACCCCTGCAGCCCGGCCCATGTGCCCGGTGGTTCCTCCGGCGGCAGCGCAGCCTGCGTAGCAGCCGGCCTGGCACCGGCGGCACTGGGCAGCGATACAGGCGGCTCCATCCGCCAGCCGGCAGCCTTCTGCGGCGTGGTGGGCATGAAGCCGACCTATGGCGCCGTCAGCCGGTATGGATTGGTAGCGTTTGCCTCCAGCCTGGACTGCATTGGCCCCATGACCCGCACGGTGGAGGACAACGCGCTGCTGCTGGATGCCCTGCTGGGTGCTGACGCTATGGACGCAACCTGCACCCATCAGCCCGACGGCTCAGCGGGCGCGCAGCTGCACGCGGGGGTGAAGGGGTTGCGAATCGGTTTGATAGCGGGGGAAACCACGCCGGAGGTTCATGCCGGAGTGATGCATGCCGCACAAGTCCTGGAGCAGCTGGGTGCCCGGGTGGAGGAGGTTTGCCTGCCCCATGCCCGGCAGGCACTGCCGGCCTACTATGTGCTGTCCAGCGCGGAGGCCTCCGCCAACCTGGCAAGGTATGACGGCGTGCGCTATGGTCACCGGGCGGAAAACTACGCCGATTTGGATGAGCTGTACATCCGCAGCCGCAGCGAAGGCTTTGGCCCGGAGGTGAAGCGACGCATTCTGCTGGGCACCTATGTGCTGTCCGCCGGGCACTATCAGGCGTATTACCAGCAGGCGCAGCAGGTGCGGCAGCTGGTGAAGCAGGATTACCGGGCGGCATTTGTCCATTATGATGTGCTGCTTGGCCCGGCAGCGCCCACCACGGCCTGGCGGCTGGAAGAAAAGAAATCACCCACGGAGATGTACCAGGGGGACATCTGCACCGTGCCGCCCAGCATGGCGGGCCTGCCTGCGCTTGCCATGCCTGCGGGCACGAATGAAGCAGGCCTGCCCCTGGCGGTGCAGCTGACCGCGCCGGCCTTTCAGGAGGCGTTGCTGTACCGGGTGGGACACGCACTGGAGGTGGCGCTGCATGGCTGATTGGAAGCCCATAAACGGCTATGAGCTGGTGGTTGGCCTGGAGGTGCATGTGGAGCTGAAAACCCGCACCAAGGCCTTTTGCGGCTGTCCCACCACCTATGGTGCGCCGCCCAACACCCAGTGCTGCCCAGTATGCCTGGGGTATCCCGGCGCGCTGCCGGTGCTGAACGGCCAGGCGGTGCATTTTGCCGCCCTGGCAGGCCTGGCCCTGGGGTGCAGCATCAACAGGCACACCAAAATGGATCGGAAAAACTACTTCTACCCCGATTTGCCCAAGGCATACCAGATCAGCCAGTTCGACCAGCCCCTGTGCGAAGGCGGCGGACTTTCCATCGAAACGCCGGCCGGCGCCAGGCACATTGGCATCACCCGCATTCACCTGGAGGAGGATGCAGGCAAACTGCTGCACCAGGGCGGCGCCACGCTGGTGGACTGCAACCGCTGCGGCGTACCGCTGATTGAGATCGTGACCGAGCCGGACATCCGCACGCCCCAGGAGGCGGCTGCCTTCCTGCGGAAGCTGCGGACGGTGCTTTTGTACACCGGCATCAGCGACTGCAGGATGAACGAAGGTTCCCTCAGGTGCGATGTGAACCTTTCCATCCGCCAGCCGGGCCAGCCCATGGGCACCCGCACGGAAATGAAAAACCTGAACAGCTTTCAATCGGTTCAGCAGGCCATTGAAGGGGAGTACCGCCGCCAGGTGCAGGCGGTGCAGGCCGGGGAAGCCATTGTGCAGGAGACTCGCCGGTTCGACCAGGGCAGCGGCAAAACCTCCCCCATGCGCCGCAAGGAAAATGCCGGGGACTATCGGTTTTTCCCGGAGCCGGATCTGCCGCCCATTTGCATCAGCCGGGAGCAGCTGGCAGCCTGGCGGGCAGAGCTGCCCGTGCTGCCGGATGAAAGGAAAGCGGCGCTGATGCAGGCGTATGGCATACCCGCCCGGATAGCCGAGCAGCTGACCGAGAGCAAGGCGCTGGCGGACTATTTTCAGCAGGCGGCGGAGGCTACCCATCGTGTAAAAACCCTGGTGAATCTGATGACCACCGAGGTTTTCCGCCTGCTGGACGCGGAGAAGGCCTGCCCGCCCCTGGCGCCGGAGCATCTGGCGAAGATTGCAGACATGGCGGCGGATGGGGAGATCAACGGCGGCAATGCCAAGAAAATGATTGCCGACCTGTGGAAACAGGACGCAGACCCGGCGGAATATGCCCGCAGCCATGGACTGCTGCAGCTGAACGACCCGGCGGAGCTTGCGCACCTGGTGGAGCAGGCGCTGGCGGCACACCCGGACATGGTGGATAAATACCATGCTGGCAAGCTGACCATGAAAAAGGCCCTGATGGGCGCTGCCATGGGGCTTTGCGGCGGCAGGGCCAATCCTGTTTTGCTGGACGATTTGCTGCAGGATGCCCTGGAACGTTCGGTATAATACTAATATATTGCGTAAAAACAAGAAACCTAAAGTTGATGGCAAGTTTATGCATGGCATTTCCGGAAAAGGGATGATACAATACAATCAGCAAAAGGGCAGTGGATGAGCTGCCCGAAAAGAAAGGAAAGTTGATACGATGAAGAAGTTTCTGGGTATCGTTCTGACGCTGTGCCTGGTGCTGAGCATCTGCGCTCCCGCCATGGCTGCAGAAACCATCCAGGTGGCTGCTATCGAGACCGCCTATGGCTCCGAAATGTGGAAGCAGGTGGCCGAGGCCTTCACCAAGCAGACCGGCATCGAAGTTGACCTGATCACCGACAAGAACCTGGAGGATGTGATCGGCGCTGCCATGCAGGGCGGCGAGTTCCCCGATGTGATCCACCTGGCCACCGGCCGTCCCGCCGGCCTGACCGAGCAGTTCATCAAGGACA
>CAYMOM010000166.1:0-3830 GCA_964391995.1 uncultured Faecalibacterium sp. | reverse complement strand
TGACGGAGCGCAAATCCTCGAAAAAGTGGCTTTGCCACTTTTTCGACACGCTGAGGGACAGAGCACATCACTCTGTCCCTCTATGATAGCAAGTCTTTGTTTTTCCGTCAACTTTTCTGTCGATTCTTTGCCATTTCGCGAATCTCCATGCGGATGGAGCTCAGCAGCTGCTGGGGCTTTTCCCTGGGCATGCCCAGGTAGAAGCCCTGCAGGTAATCCACGCCATAGGCAATCATGGTTTCCATCTCGGCCCGGGTTTCCACGCCCTCAGCCAGGATGGCAATGCCGCGGGATCTGGCGTAGGACATCAGGTTCCTCACCAGGGCCTGCTTGTTGGCGTCCTTGTCCACATTCCGCACGAAGGAGGCATCCAGCTTCACATATTCGCAGGGGATGTTCACCAGGGCCAGCTCGCTGTTATAGCCGGTGCCGTAGTCGTCAATGGCCACCTGGCCGCCATATCCGCGGATGAAAGCCATCTTCCGCTGGGTGTAATCCTGGTTGTTGTCCTCGGCCTCGGTCAGCTCCAGCACCACCTGGGGCAGGATGTCCGTGTAGCTGTCGATGATATGCTGGCGCTCCACCAGGTTCATTTTCTGGCTGGCAATGGAATTGATAAACAGCTTGTGATGCTTTTCAATCATACCGCGTTCCAGGTATCGCCTGGCGCTCTTCATGCCGCAGAACCAGGTCAGCCGCTCAATGTGGTGCAGCTTGCCCTGCTCCTTGGCCAGGCGCAGCACAGCCATGGGGCTTTTCAGCTCCGGCACATCGGGGCGCATCAGCAGCTCATAGCCGAAAATGTCCGCATCCTTTACCGACACAATGGGCTGGAAGGCAAAGTGCATCAGCTGGCTGTCAATCAGGCTGTCCAGGGCGGCCCGGGCCTCGATCATATAGGCCTCGACGCTGAAGAGCTTGCTGTCAAACTGGCGCAGGCTGCCCTTTTCGTCCCGCTTGACGGTATACAGGGCAAAGTCCGCATAGTGCAGCAGCTCGGACACGGTGTCCGCGTCATCATGCAGGAAGGCCATGCCGCCGGAGGCACGGAAGCGGTAGAAGCTGCCATCGGGCAGCACAATGCCCTGCGCGCTGACCTGCTCCCACGCCTTGTTGATGTGATCCACCAGCTCTCCCCGGCTGGAGAAGCCGTAGAGCAGCATATAGAACTCATCGCCGGAGCGGCGGGCTATCACGCTCTGGTTATCCTTTTCAAAGGCACCCAGCGCATGGGCAAAGCCGCTGATGAAGCTGTCGCCCGTGTCCAGGCCATAGGTGGTGTTCAGGAATTTCAGGTTATCCAAATCCACCATCACCATGGCGGTAACCCCCAGGCCGTCCCGGTGGCGGCCCAGCAGATCCTGCACAATGCGGTTGAAGGCGCGGCGGTTCAGGATGCCCGTCAATGCGTCAATATCCCGTGCCCGTTCCAGATCTATCCGGGTGTTGATCTCATCGGTCACGTCCAGCAGGGTACCCATCACGGTGCCCTCGCTCTCGTGCTGGCGGCAGCGCAGGAACAGGGTCTGCCCTCTGCGCTGCACCTGCCATACATCCTCATCGTAGGGATGGTCAAAGCTGCTGCGCATCAGCTGGCCAAAGACATCCCGGCTCATCTGCTCGGTGCCGCAGGCATTTTCCCGGCAGTCCAGCAGGTCGAAGAAGCCCGGGGAGCAATACACCGCGTCCTCGTCCGGCTTGATTTCAAACACGCCCATGCGCATGCCCGTCATATAGACAATGGCAGAAAGCCTGGCAGCGCTTGCCATGGCATTGCGGTTCATGTTCACCATGGCATCGGATAGGGTTTGCATTTCACGGATGTTGGTGGCGCTCAGGTGCAGCTCCTCGCCGGGCTCGGCCTGTTCCACCTCGTGGGTCAGGCGGGTAATGGGCTTCACCATGTCCCGGCTGGCAATGGTTGCCACCACCAGGCTGCAGGCAATGGCTGCCAGCACTGCCATGAACACCGTTTCCTGGAACCGCTCGGAGAAGGCCAGCAGGGTTTCCTCTGTCTGCATGCCCACCAGCACCCACCTGTCCCCGGCGTAGGCATCGTTTTCGTCATAAAGGGCCATGGGCACGGCGGAGGCAAACAGCCTTTTCCCGCTGCGGGAGCCGGTCAGCTCCAGCTTCAGGCACTCGTCCTTGGCATTGGGGGTCATCCTGTCGGGCTGAATCAGCCTATCCTCGCCGTTGAAGGACTGCTTGTAACTGTTGCCGGAGGCGCAGGCCACGCTGATGCTGCCATCCTCCTGCTGGATGCCCAGCACATAGCATATCGCCATGTCCTGGGTGTGCTCGTAGCTGTACAGCATGTGCTCCAGGTAGGTCACGCTGATGTCCACGCCCACAGTGCCCAGCACATGTCCGCCCTCGTCAATAATGGGCATGGAATACACCAGGCCCAGCTGGTTTGAATCCTTTCCCAGGGTAAAGGGCATGGACCAGCCCCCGTAATAGGAGGCTTCCCGCCCGCCGCTGATCTGGGCCAGGGTCATGGGCCCCAGCACAGTGTCCCGGGATGGCTGGTCAAAGGTGCAGGCGGCCCGCCAGTAGCTATCCAGGGGAATATCCAGCGCCCGGCTGACAGGCGGCAGGCCGCGGTAGAGCAGCACATCGTTATTGGTGCTGCTGTTGGTGGTTGGGTCGGCATCCCGCAGGTAAACCGAGGCCCAGGAATCCTCCTGCCCGGCCACGCCAATGCCGTTGAGCACCACAAAAATGCCGGTGGTGCCGCCGGCCCGCAGCCTGTTGAGCAAAACAGGCGCCACATCCAGCATGATATCCGCATTCAGCGCGGCATCGGTTTTCATATCCTCCGGAGAGGCCTGGGCTTCTGCCAGGTGCTGATTCACAATCCGCGCAATGGATTCCGCCGTTGCGTCCAGGTTCGTCCAGCGGCCCAGCATATCGTTTTGGAGGGTTCCCGCCTTGGTGGCGGTGCGTTCCTCCAGTATGTCCAGGGCATTCTCCTCCAGCTCGCGGAATGCGCCGCTCAGGGTCAGCGAGCCAACCAGAATAGCAATGGTCAGCAGCACGATCACCAGCAGCGGAATCACCAGCCGGGTAAAAATTGAGCGTTGTTTTATCCTTTGGGCCACGCGATTGCCACCCTTTCTTTGTGTCCCGAAAAGTGCAGGGTTACCGGAGCACTGCCTCCATGGCCGTGCGGAACTCCGCCAGCCAGCGGGCAAAGGCCTCGTCGCCTGCTGCCTGCTGGGCAGCTGCATCGCCGCTGACGCCGCTGCGGGTCATGCCCAGATAGGCCTTGCGGGCCTGCTGGGCAGCCTCCACCATGCTTTCCTCCACCAGTCGCCTTGCCTCCACGCCATTTTTGAAGGCCTTGTTGGTATACAGCTGATAGCTGCGCACAACCTCTGCGCCCACGGTCATAATCTCGCGCATCATGCCTGTCATGCCGGCGCTGTCCATGGCCTGCTCCAGGGCCTGGGGCTCCGAGGCCTCCTTGCCCACAGGCAGATAGCCGCTGGACAGGCTGAAGGCCAGGTCGTATTCCTTGCCGGTAAACCATTTGAGAAACACCACGGCACCATACTCCCTTGCGGCAGTGGATTTGGTTACCACCATGCCGGCGCCCTGCTGCACCGCATAGGGCACCGTGTCCCGGAAGTTGGGCAGGGGCAGCACCATGCATTCGATGGGGTAGGTGGTGCCATCGTCCCTGGTGACCTGGGTGGGAAAATACATGGCGCCGCTGGTGGAGCCCACCAGGGCCGCCAGCTGCCCGGTTTTCACATCATCGGAGCGGTAGCGCCCATAGGCGCCAAACCATCCCCGGGCATAGGGCACCACATAGTTGTCCCACA
>CAYMOM010000165.1:0-3845 GCA_964391995.1 uncultured Faecalibacterium sp. | reverse complement strand
TATCCTAC
Organism: uncultured Faecalibacterium sp.; assembly: GCA_964391995.1. Taxonomy (GTDB): domain Bacteria; phylum Bacillota; class Clostridia; order Christensenellales; family Aristaeellaceae; genus UBA11524. Next base: position 3,837 of record CAYMOM010000165.1, on the reverse strand, counting down.
ATAGGGGGCCTTTTGTCTACTGTCCGTTTTGGCTGGGGCAGTCTACGCTCCCGGGGGCCTTTTTTCATGAAGCTGATGCTTCCCCTTTCAAATTTCTATGCCCGATGACAATCATATACACTGCCATGCCGAGCATGAACACCGACACCCCTGCGCCGGACAGGGTCATCATCAGCCGGTGAAAGTCCGGCTGGGGTGCCTTGGCAAAGGTGGTCAGCATCACATTTTCCAGGGACAGCATGGACACGCAGGCTGAGGCCAAGGATAGCGTCTTGGCTGCCGAGCAGGCAGGACTGGCGTATTTCCTGTAGCGCACAACGTTGATAATAGCCATCGTCAAGGCGGCAAAGGTATAGGCCGCCATGCTGATCACCACAATCTCATGCTGCCGCACCACCCGCAGGCGGCGGGCGTAGTACATCAAAAACACCGTCAGTACGCCATTGAGCAGCAGAAGGCCGCCGCCGCACAGGCGATACTGCTTCCACTCCGCCCGGCGCTGCTCCCCCGGCTGATGGCTGTGCAGGTGCCGGCCCAGCATCAGCCGCAGGCCCGCCAGCAGTGCATAATAGCCTGCCATGGCGCAGAACCAGCCGGATTGGTTCACCACCCCCAGCACCAGCTGCAGGACGGCATAGGCACCGTTTGCCAGGCAGGCCGCAAGCAGGCTGATGTTCATGCGCCACTGCACATCCTCCGCATACCGGCGCAGGTGGTGGTTCCGCCGGCGGAAGCTTTTCACCCAGGCAACGCCCCCGGGCGCCCGCAGGGATACCACCGCCAGCGCATAGAAGGAAAGCACATAGCAGGGTATCCGCCGGATGTCCCCTTCCTCCAGGGCAATGAAACCATACACCAGCGCCGCCGCTGCTGCCAGCACCAGTGCAGCAAGAGCAGGTGCCGGCGGAAACAGCAGCCCTTTGCCGATTTTTCTCCAGTTCATCGCAATCAGCACCCTTCAGCCATGTTCTGGCAGCTCATTTTCTTCAGGTAAGGGATCACCAGCAGGGCGGCAACCACCAGCGCCAGGCCATCGGCCAGGGGCGTTGCCCAGGCAATGCCGTCCACACCGATGAACCTGTTCAGCACCAGCATCAGGGGAATGTCCAGCCCGCCTTTGCGCAGCAGGGAGAGGATCAGCGGCTGCACCCGCTGGCCCGTGGCCTGAAAAACGGTGATGATGAGAAAGTTCAGCGCCGTTGTGGGGCAGGCCAGGCACACAATGCGCAAAAACCCCCGGCCGAAATTCACCGTGGCCTCGTCGCTGATGAAGCACCGGGTCAGCGGCCCGGCTGCCAGCAGCATCAGGGCCATGCCTGCCAGGGCGATCACCAGGCAATCCGCCAGCAGGTTCTTCAGTGCTGCCATCATGCGCCGCCTGTTGCCGGAGGTGTAGTTGTAGCCAATCAGCGGCAAAGCGCCCTGGGTCATGCCCTGGGCAATGGCAAAGGCCATCATGTCGATCTTCTTGGCAATGCCCATGCCCGCCACTGCCGCATTGGAATACCCGGCGATGATCCTGTTCAGCGCCGTGTTGGAAAGGGTGCTCATCAGCGTCATCACAAAGCTGGGCAGGCCCACGGCCAGCACCTCGCCGGCATCCTTCAGGGCAAAGCACCTGGGAGAAAGGGTGATGGTCAGGCTGTGCCGGTGCCTGTGCATCAGCAGCAGAAAGTATGCCGTTGCCGCCGCATTGGAAACCATGGTGGCGACCGCCGCACCGGTAATCTCCATGCGGAAAAGAAAAATGAAGATTGGGTCAAGGATAATGTTCAGCACGCCGCCGAATGCCACGCCAAAGCTGGCCTGCCTGGCATATCCCTCTGCCCGCAGCAGGTGGGCCAGGGTGGCGTTCATCACCGTGGGCACAGCACCCACGCCGATGCTCCACATCACATAGGCCGCGCAGTGGGCCTGGGTATCCGCATTCGTGCCCAGCACCGGCAGCAGGGTGTCCCTCAAAAGCGCCGCACCCAGCCCGTAGGCCAGCGCCGCACCCGCTGCCATCCATATGCAGAAGGCGGAGCACCGCCGGGCTTTCTCCTTGTCCCCGGCACCCAGGCTGCGGGAAATCAGGCTGGCACCGCCAATGCCAAACAGGTTGGCAACACCCGTCAAAAAGATGAACAGCGGCATGGCCAGGGTGGCAGCAGCCACCTGGTTGGGGTTGCCCATCTGGCCGATAAAGAAGGTGTCCGCCATGTTGTACACCACGGTTATCAGCTGGCTGATCACCGTGGGTACCGCCAGGGACAGCACCGCCTTGCCCACAGGGGCCGTGGCAAAAAGCGTTTCCTTTTCCATCATGCACCCTTCCCTTCCGCGTGTTTCATCACTTCACTGCCTGCATGATAAACGAACAGCATGATTTCGTCAAGCATTCTTCCCATTCCGCAATGCAGGAAATGTTTTTCTTCGCAGTCTGTGCTACAATAGACCCATCCTGCAGGACAAAACAGAAAGGAGGTGCCTGCGTGTCGCCAGAAATCGTTGCCATTATTCAAGAAAGCCTGGATGAGATTGAAACCCGTTTGGACAGCGATGTCACCCTCCGCCAGCTGGCGGACATGGCAGGGTTCTCCCTGTACCACTACTGCCATGTGTTCGAGGCCGTTGTTGGCACCAGCGCCGGGCGGTACATCACCAGCCGCCGGCTGCTGCACGCGCTCTGGCGCATTAGTCAGGGTGAAAGCGCCACCCACGCTGCACTGGACTATGGCTTTGACACCCACGCCGGGTTTTACAAGGCCTTTCGCAAAGAGTTCGGCTGCTCCCCCACCCAATACCTGCGCAGCCACCGAGCCGCCAGGCCTGCCCGGGTGAACCTGAAGGAGGAACCCCGAATGATCGACATGAAAACCATTGCCCAGGCCCTGTGCGCCTGGAGCCTGGAAGATGCACCCATTTCCCACGTCTACAACACCAACACCGGGCACCGCAGCGACCATATTTTTGCTATCGGGCAGGAGCACTTTCTCCGGGTGTCCCGCAGACCGGGCGAATTGCAGCGCCAGGCCGCATTGCAGCGGGCCTTGGCAGGCCAGCACCTGGCTGCACCCATCGTCCCTACCAACGAGGGTGAAGAAGTGCATCGCATGCAGGATGCGGACTTTCTGCTGCTGGGCCGCACCCACGGGCAGCCGGTAAATGCCGCCGCGCTGCTGGAGAATCCCTCCGCTGCCCGGCCCATTGGCGAAGGCCTGGCCCGGCTCCACGCCGCCCTGTGCACCTGCGATGCTGCCCTGTGCACCCGGGAGGATTTCGCCGCCACCCTGCGGGACTGGGCCATTCCCGCCGCCCGGGCCGCCATGGTGCCGGAGCCTGCCTGGCTAAGCGGCTTTGCCTCCCAGGTGGAAAGTGCCTTCACTGGCCTGCCGGAGCAGATTGTTCACCGTGATCCCAACCCGGACAACCTGCTGATGGAAAATGGGCAGGTGGTCGGCTTTCTGGATTTTGACCTAACCCGCATCCTTCCCCGCATCTTCGACCTGTGCTATGCCGCAACCGGCATTCTCAGCGTTACCTATCCTGATGCCAGTGAGGAGCAGCGCCTGCGCTTCTTTGATGTGCTGCACGCCATCTGCCAAGGCTACAGCGCCGTATCACCCCTAACCCCAGCAGAGCTTGCCGCCATACCCTGCATGGTGCTGGGCATTCAGCTGACATGTGTGGCAGCCTTCGCCGGGTCGGACAGGCTGGCGCACCAGTTCGAGGTGAACCAGCAGATGCTGCAATTCATCCTGAACCATCAGCATCTGTTTTGATACAGTGGGAGCCACCAACGGCTCCCTTTTTTGTTACATCGCTTACGCGCCGCTTCCCTCTTGCATTTTCAGC
>CAYMOM010000164.1:0-3848 GCA_964391995.1 uncultured Faecalibacterium sp. | reverse complement strand
GCAATCTCGGTAGCCAGCAGGCTGCCGGTGTGGCCCACCATGTCGCCATTGGGGAAGTTGCAGCGGATGAAGCCATACTTGCCCTTTTCCAGGGCGGCGATCACCAGGTCGGTAACCTCGGTGGCCTTCATCCAGGGGCACTCGTCAAAGGAGCGCACATCGGAGGGCACCTCGTCCCAATCCTCCAGGGTTTCGGAGAACTTCTCGGAGCGGTTGCCGTTCCAGAAATAGGTCACATGGCCATACTTCTGGGTTTCGGAGCAGGCGTATTCAGGGATGCCCGCCTCCACCAGCAGCTCGGTCAGGGTGTGGCGAATCTCCGGCGGGTTCACCAGGAACGCCTTGGGAATGTTCAGGTCGCCGTCATACTGCAGCATGCCAACGTACTTCACCTGGGGTACCGCACCCCGGTCGAAATGGGCAAAGGAAGCATCGCCGTCAAAGGCCATGGAGATTTCCTGTGCCCGGTCGCCACGGAAATTGAACAGAATCACGGAGTCCCCGTCCGCCATCTTGCCCACAGGCTCGCCGTTTTCCGCAATGACGAAGGCGGGCAGATCCTGGTCGATCACGCCCAGCTCGCTGCGGTAGGTTTCGATGGCATCCTTGGCAGAAGCAAACTGCCGGCCTTCGCCGTGAACATGGGTGTCCCAGCCGGCCTTCACCATGGCCCAGTTGGCCTGGTAGCGGTCCATGGTAATCTGCATACGCCCGCCGCCGGAAGCAATGCGCCCGTCAAAGCCGGCATCGTTCAGCTGGGCCAGCACGTCCTCCAGCTGCTGCACATACTCCAGGGCAGAGGTGGCAGGCACGTCACGGCCGTCCAGCAGGATGTGGCAGCGCACACGGGCCACGCCCTCAGCCTTGGCCTGCTTCAGCATGGCGATCAGGTGGCTGATGTTGGAGTGCACATTGCCATCGGACAAAAGGCCGATGAAGTGCAGGGTGCCCTTGTCCTTGCAGCCGGCAATCAGCTCCTGCCAGGCGGCGGAGGCGTAGATCTTGCCGGACTCGATAGACTCATTCACCAGCTTGGCGCCCTGGGAGTACACCTGTCCGCAGCCCAGCGCATTGTGGCCCACCTCGGAGTTGCCCATGTCATCATCAGAGGGCAGGCCGACAGCGGTGCCGTGGGCCTTGATAATCTGCCAGGGGTTGTTGGCCTTCAGCTCATCCAGGGTAGGCGTGGTGGCGGACTTGACCATGTTGCCAAGGGTTTCGGGCGTTTCGCCCACGCCGTCCATCACAACCAGCACAACGGGTTTATTCATAGAAAACGTAACCTCCTGTTCGTTTGGGTGCTATACGCATACATGAATAGAATAGTGCATTGTGATGAAATTGTCAATGCCAAAGTACCTGAAAAAGCCTGCCGCAAAATGCAGCAGGCGAGGTTATCACTTGTGATACAGTTTGTGGGTCTGGTAGCGGGGGTCGCAGGTCAGGTTCACGCCCAGGCGCTTGAATACATTGTTGTCCACCTGGGAGAGGATCACCGTGGAGTGAGCCTCGCAGCCCTTCAGTAGGGGCAGCTGCTTGATGGCCATGGCGGCCTTTTCATCCGTGGCGGCGCAGATGGACAGGGCCAGCAGCACCTCATCGGTGTGCAGGCGGGGGTTGTGGTTGCCCAGGTAGGTGCACTTCAGGGTCTGGATAGGCTCAATCACGCTGGGGGAAATCAGGTGAATGCCCTTGTCAATGCCGCCCAGGGCCTTCAGCACGTTCAGCAGCAGTGCCGCCGAGGGGCCCAGCAGCTTGGTGGTTTTCCCGGTGATGATGCGCCCGTCCGGCAGCTCCATGGCGGTGGCAGGCGCGCCAGTTTCCTCGGCCCGGGTGCGGGCAGCAGCCAGCACAGGCCGGTTGTCATCCGTCAGGCCGGATTTCTGCATCAGCAGTTCCAGCTTGTCCACCTCGCCCTGCTCCGCATGGCCCTGGCGCAGGGCACAGCGGGCGGTGTAGTACCGGCGGATGATCTCCTGGTTGGCAGCCTGGCGGCACACCTCATCGTCAATGATGCAGTTGCCCGCCATGTTCACGCCCATGTCCGTGGGAGAGGCATAGGGCGAGGTGCCATAAATCTGCTCGAACACGGCGTTGAGCACGGGGAAAATCTCAATATCCCGGTTATAGTTCACGGTGGACTGGCCATAGGCCTCCAGGTGGAAGGGGTCAATCATGTTATGGTCATCCAGGTCAACGGTGGCAGCCTCATAGGCCACGTTCACCGGGTGCTTCAGGGAAAGGTTCCAGATGGGGAAGGTTTCAAACTTGGCATAGCCGGCCTGCACGCCCCTTTGGTGCTCCTGGTACAGCTGGCTGAGGCACACAGCCATCTTGCCGGAGCCAGGCCCGGGGGCGGTGACCAGCACCAGCGGGCGGCTGGTGACCACATATTCATTCTTGCCAAAGCCCTCATCGCTGACGATGTGCTTCACATTATAGGGGTAGCCATCGATGTCAAAATGGCGGAACACGGGCACGCCCAGGCTTTCAAGCCGCTGCTTGAACACAACGGCGGCGTGCTGCTCACGCCAGCGGGTCAGCACCACGCTGCCCACATACATGCCCACGGAGCGGAAAGCGTCAATCAGCCGCAGCACCTCGGCATCGTAGGTAATGCCGGAATCGCCGCGGATCTTGTTCTTCTCAATGTCATCGGCGTTGATGGCCACCACCAGTTCCGCCTTATCCTTCAGGTTCAGCAGCATGGAAATCTTGCTGTCCGGCCGGAAGCCCGGCAGCACCCGGGAAGCATGGGTATCGTCAAAAAGCTTGCCACCCAGCTCCAGGTATAGCTTGCCGCCAAACTTGGCAATACGATTGAGAATATGCTCCGACTGCATGGCCGTGTACTTGTCATGATCAAACCCAATGCGCATCTCTGATCCCTCCCGTATTTTTAACCCATACCCGGCATTATATCACGGAGAAAATGGAGAAACAAGCGAAAAACGATGTTTTTTTTGTGCACCCTGGCGCCTTGCAGCACCCGGCCGGCAGAATGCGATAAAAATTGCTTGTATTCTTGCCCCAAACGCCGTATAATAAACCCGGTGCACGGCGATGTGCACGAGAGGAGCGATTGTGAACCATGGCTATGAAGATTAAGACCACTGGCGTTGCGGGCTTTGTGCAGCAGCGTGAGATGGACAACATGATTTCCCTGATGGACGCTGCCAACCAGGCCCTGCTGAACAAGACCGGTGCCGGCAGCGATTTCCTGGGCTGGCTGGATCTGCCGGTGAACTACGACAAGGAGGAGTTCGCCCGCATTCAGGCCGCCGCTAAGAAAATCCAGAAGGACAGCGACGTGCTGGTGGTGATCGGCATCGGCGGCAGCTACCTGGGCGCCCGGGCGGCCATTGAGTTCTGCAAAGGGCAGATGTACAACGGTGTGCGTGAGGAAGGCATCCCCGAGGTATACTTCGTGGGCAACAACATTTCTTCCTCCTATATCAATGATGTGGTGAAGATCATCGGCAAACGGGACTTCTCCGTGAACATCATTTCCAAGTCCGGCACCACCACCGAGCCGGCTATCGCCTTCCGCGTCTTCAAGAAGATGCTGGAGGAAAAGTACGGCAAGGAAGGCGCCAAGGGGCGCATCTACGCCACCACCGACAAGGCACGCGGCGCTTTGAAGGCCCTGTCCGATGCGGAAGGCTACGAAACCTTCGTTGTGCCGGACGATGTGGGCGGACGCTTCTCTGTGCTGACGGCTGTGGGCCTGCTGCCCATTGCCGCTGCCGGTGTGGACATTGAAGCCATGATGAAGGGTGCCCAGGAGGCCCGCGAGGCCTGCACGCCTTCCACCCTGGAGAATCCCTCCTTCCTGTATGCCACCCTGC
>CAYMOM010000163.1:0-4044 GCA_964391995.1 uncultured Faecalibacterium sp. | reverse complement strand
TTCTGGTGGGAATCAGGGCTTTGTGGGCGGGCTGAGGCCTGCAAGCAGGCCTGACAGTGACGAAGCGCAAATCCTCGAAAAAGTGGCTTTGCCACTTTTTCGACACGCTGAGCGCACCGAGGGTTGCTCCTCAGTGCGCCGTTGGTACTGTCAGAAGCGGTTGCAGCCGCAGGTGCTTGCCGTGGCGGTGGTTTCCCGGCAGCAGCGCTCCGGCGTTTGGTTTATAAAGCCGATGCCTGTCATAATGCCCACAATGGAGCCGGCCAGGCCGGACCAGCCCAGGCTTTGGCTGTACAGCATAATAACAACCGCGGAAATAATACCAAACAGAATCAGCGTGTAGCCCAAGGCACGCATGGCGATCCCTCCTTTGATTCAGCCGGTTCCCCGGCCTGCTATAATCTATGCCGGATACAGCCAAAACGTGAAAACCGACCCAAGTCTTTTTCTGCTTAGGTCGGCTTATAACAGACCGACAGTCGGTTCATACAGACCAGTAGTCGGTTTTTATTTGCTTTCGTAGCCAAGATTCCGCAGGTCATCCTTGCGGTTGCGCCAGTCAGGCCGAACCTTCACCCACAGCTTCAGGTTTACATGCATGCCCAGCAGCTGCTCAATGTCCTTGCGAGCCTCGCTGCCGATGGTTTGCAGCATGGAGCCGTGCTTGCCGATGATGATGCCCTTGTGGGCATCGCGCTCGCAGTAAATGGTGGCGTGAATCTCCATGAAATCGTCACTTTCTTTGTTCATGCCCATCATTTCCACGCCAATGCCATGGGGCACCTCGTCCCGCAGGTGAAGCAGCGCCTTTTCCCGGATCATCTCGGCGCAGATCAGCCTTTCCGGCTGGTCAGTCATCATATCATCAGGGAAATACTTGGGGCCTTCGGGCAGGTGAAGGGTCAGCGCGTCCACCAGTTCCTCCAGGCCGTCGCCGGTCATGGCGCTGATGGGGATAATGGCTTCGTACCCGCAGTCGGCAAAGGAGGCTATCAGCGCCAGCAGCTTTTCCTTGGGCAACAGGTCGATCTTGTTCAGGGCCAGTACCTTGGGAACCTTTTTCTCTGCCATCTGCTGCACAATGGCCCTGTCCTGCTGGCCCACCTGGGTGGCATCCACCAGCACCAGGGCGCCGTCCATGCCATCCATGGCATCGCGGACGGATTGCATCATGTATTCGCCCAGCTTGGTTCTGGGACTGTGAATGCCGGGGGTGTCCAGAAACACCATCTGGCAGTGCTCTTTGGTCATCACGCCCATAATGCGGTTGCGGGTGGTTTGGGGCCTGTTGGAAACAATGGCGACCTTCTCGCCCACCAGGGCGTTCATCAGGGTGGATTTGCCCACATTGGGCCTGCCGACAATGGTGATGAAACCAGAGCGGAAGCTCTGTTTTGCTTGCGTCATGATTGAAAACTCCTGTTCGTTAATTCAGTTCTTTCGGGCCAAAGCCATGGGGAAGCAGCTGGCTGAGGGTTGCTTCGTCCACCTGTCCATCCCAGGTGACCAGCACGCGGATATCCGGTGCAAATTCGTTCAGGACTTGCCTGCATGCGCCGCAGGGCCAGGGGGCAGAGCCTTCTGCTGAGATGGCGATGGCGGTAAACGCTCTGGCGCCTTCGCTGATGGCTTTGAAAAGCGCCGTGCGCTCGGCACAGTTGGTCAAGCCAAAGGAAGCGTTTTCCACATTGCAGCCCTGGAAAATGCGCCCGTCCTCCGCCAGCAGCGCAGCGCCCACGGCATAGCCGGAATAGGGGGAATAGCTGCGCTCCCGAGCAGCCCGGGCCAGGGCCAGCAGCGTTTCATCGCTGGCGGAGCACTCCCCATCCCGTTCCAGGCCCACTGCGCTGAGAATCTTTTCCTCCATGGCCCGCATCCTCCTTTTGTCGTCATCCTCCATGTGGTCGTAGCCCATCAGGTGGCAAATGCCGTGCACCAGCAGATAGGCCGCCTCCCGCTGAGGGGAATGGCCATACTCCTCGGCCTGGGCCAGCACATGGGGCACGGAAATAACCAGGTCCCCCAGCATGCAGGCGTTCAGCTCGTCATCCAGGGCCTGGCGCAGCAGCCTGTCCGCCCGGCCGGCTGTAACACCCGCCGGATAGCTGACCATGGGAAAGGACAGCACATCCGTGGCTCTGTCCACCTGGCGGAATTCCTTGTTAATGGCATGGATGCTTTCGTCATCGCACAGGCGGATGGCAACGGCACAGGGGCGCTTCACACCCTCCATCACCAGGGCACAGTCCGCAGCCGTCTGCATCAGCGTCAGCAGGCCGGGATCAACCGGGGTATCAATTTCCCAAAGCAGGGTCATTCCTTCTCCTCCTTTTCAGGAGCAGCTTCCTCCTGGGCTGCCGGCGGCTCCTCTGCCGCAGGTGCGGGAGCAGGCGCAGCAGCCTCGGGCTGGGGTGCGGCGGATTCCTGACCGGGAATAGGTACGTTGGGGTACTCAATACGCTCGTGGAACACACCGCTGAGCACCTTGCTGAAGGCGGCGCAAATGCCGTCAATATCCCGCAGGGTCAATGGCGAATCGCTGAGCTGTCCGTCCTCCAGCTTGCCGCGAACCAGGCGCTCGATGAAGCGCTCGATGGCATCGGGAGTCGGGTCGGGCATGGAGCGAACAGCAGCCTCGATGGTATCTGCCAGCATCACAATGGCACTTTCCTTGGTTGAGGGCCTGGAGCCATCGTAGCGGAAATCCGCAATATCCACCGGCTTGCCGTTGGCCTGCTGCAATGCCTTGTGATAGAAGAACATCACCGGGGTGTCCCCATGGTGCTCCACAATAATCCGCTGAATCTCCGGCGGCAGGTGGTGCTTCTGGGCCAGCTGCAGACCATCACGGGTATGGGTGGTCACAATGGCAGCGGAAACGTATGGATCCGTCCTGTCGTGGGGATTGTCTCCCATTTGGTTTTCCTTGAAATACAAAGGGCGCTTCAGCTTGCCGATGTCGTGAAAATATGCTCCGGTGCGGGCCAGAAGCGGATTGGCGCCAATGCGTTCCGCCGCCGCTTCTGCCAGGTTAGCCACTACAATGGAGTGGTGATAGGTGCCGGAGGCCTCGATCAGCAGGCGCCGCAGCAGCTGCTGGTTGGGGTTGGCCAGCTCCAGCAGCTTGCTGGGGGTAGCCAGGTTGAACACGGTTTCAAACACAGGCTGAAAGCCCACCGCCAGCACGCCGCTGAGCACACCGCCGCCAATGGACCAGGCCACGTTGCTCAGCATGCCGTGGGCATCGCTGGAGGTCATCAGGTCCACGCCCAGCATCAGCACCACATTGCTGGCAGCCACCAGCAGGCCGCAGAGCACCACCCGAAGGCGCTGGGGTTTGCCGTTCAGGTAGCGGACGGAGATCACTCCGCCCACCAGGCCAGAAAGCAGCAGGTGTACCATTTCCGCCGTATAGGAGGTGTTGCTGCCGGCTACCAGCCCGCTGATGAGCAGCGAAAGGCTCATGGCGGCGGAAAGGCCCACCTTGGAGCCAAGCAGCCCGGTCAGCAGCATGGCGCCCATGGTCATGGGTGCCAGGTATACATGGAAGAGCTTCACCGTCATCACGGAAAGGCCTTCCGTCAGCACCATCACCAGCATGACAACCATGGTGCTGCGGGCATCGTGGAGGGTTTCCGGCGCCAGCAGCAGCAGGGCCAGCACCAGCACGGCAATGGCTGCCGCCACCAGCAGTGCAGCACCGCCATAGATGGAGAAATCGTAACTGTTGTCCTCCAGCAGGCCCAGGTCGCGGAGCATGGCAATCTGGTTGGCGGTCACCCGTTCACCCTCGCGGATGATGTTCTGGCCCTGCAGGTAGACAACAGGCTCCACGGCATCCATGGCCTTTTGCCGGGCAATATCGGTGGCCTCCTGCTCGATGACCATGTTAGGCTTCACGCAGGCCCGCAGAACCGATTGCACAATATTCTGGAAAAGGGAGATTTCCACCTTGTAGCCCACAATCTGCAATATGGTCTGGATGGACTGGTTCACCTGTCCCTCGCGGATGGTGGTGTTCAGCGCGTTGGACACGGCGGTGGT
>CAYMOM010000162.1:0-4049 GCA_964391995.1 uncultured Faecalibacterium sp. | reverse complement strand
AACCTGGTGCAAACGCTGCTGACCCTGCGCTACATCCGCCTGACGCCTGCCAGCCGGTATCAACTGACGCTGAAGACCTTCGAGGTGGGTGCCTCCGTTGTCCAGACCACCGATGTGACCCAGGTGCTGCGCAACTACATGCTGAAGGCCTTTGCCGAGTGCAACGAAACCATGCACTGCGGCGTGCTGGCAGGAAAGGACGTGCTTTACATCGACAAGATCGAGAGCACCCAGTCCATCCGCATGGCCAGCCATGTGGGCATCCGCATGCCCCTGTACGCCACCGCCATGGGCAAGGCTTTCCTGGCTGAAATGACCGATGAGGACATCCGCGCCCTCTACCCCGATGAAGCGCTTCCCCCTTTGACGGCGCACACCATTCCCACGGTTTCCGCCCTGCTGGACCAGATGGCGGAGATTCGCCAGCGGGGCTGGGCCACGGAAAACCAGGAGAATGTGGACAACGTGAGTTGCGTGGGTGTGGCCATCCTGGGCCGGGACGGCAAGCCTGCCTACGCCCTGAGCATCTCAGCACCGGCCTTCCGCATGACGGAGGAACGCTTCCAGTTCTGCGCCGGGCTGCTGCTGCGTGCCAAGCGGCATATCCAGCGGGTGCTCCGTGCCCTGTAACCCTGTTTCCCAAGCAATTTACCATAGAGAAAGGACGAACGAACATGGATTTTCTGGAGAAACTTTCCCTGGCTGGTCTGGTTCCCGTCATTGCCATCAACGATGCTGAGGACGCCGTACCCCTGTGCAAGGCCCTGTCCGATGGCGGGCTGCCCGTTGCGGAAATCACCTTCCGTACCGCCGCTGCTGAGGAAGCCATCCGCCGTGTCCACGAAGCACTGCCCAATGTGCTGCTGTGCGCCGGCACCGTGCTGACCATCGACCAGGTGGATCGCGCCGTGAATGCCGGTGCTGCCGCCATCGTGTCCCCCGGCCTGAACCCGGAGGTGGTGAAGTACTGCATCTCCAAGAACATCCCCGTGTGTCCCGGCACCGGCAATCCCTCCGATATTGAGGTTGCCCTGTCCCTGGGCCTAAAGGCTGTGAAGTTCTTCCCTGCCGAGCCTCTGGGCGGCCTGAAGCTCATCAAGGCCATGGCTGCTCCCTACGGTGCGGTGAAGTTCATGCCCACCGGCGGCATTAACGAGAAGAACATGCTGGACTACCTGGCCTTCGACAAGATTCTGTGCTGCGGCGGCTCCTGGATGGTGCCTGCCGATGCCGTTGCCGCCAAGGACTGGGACCGCATCACCCAGCTGACCCGCTCCGCCGTGAATACCATGCTGGGCTTCGAGCTGCGCCACGTGGGCGTGAACTGTGCCGATGCAGATGCTTCCATGGCCCAGGCCAGGAAGATTGCCGACCTGCTGGGCTGGCCCATCAAGGAGGGTAATTCCTCCAACTTTGTGGGCGCCGGCTTCGAGCTGATGAAGACCATGGGCCGCGGCAAGAACGGTCACATCGCCATCGGCACCAACAGCGTGAAGCGCGCCAAGTGGCACCTGGAGCAGCGTGGCTTCAAGTTCATCGAGGAATCCGCCGTGGTCAAGAACGGCAAGCTCATCGCCATCTACCTGGAGGATGAAATCGGCGGCTTCGCCTTCCACCTGGTGCAGAAGTAACGGTGAAGGGTTGCGAGAGGCAGCTTTTTCTGAAAAAAAGCGCCTCTCGCGCTCTCCCGAAAAAGCAGTTGGACAGGCATAGAATACCATATTCCTTACGGGTAAATGAAAAGGATGTTTTCACACAACAAATATTTGGAGGTATGAACAATGAGCAAGGTTGTTACCTTTGGCGAGATCATGCTGCGCCTGAAGTCCCCCGCCTACGAGCGCTTCTTCCAGTCCCCTTCCCTGGAGGCCACCTTTGGCGGCGGCGAAGCCAATGTGGCTGTGTCCCTGGCTAACTACGGCATGGACGCTGCCTTCGTTACCGTGCTGCCCAAGAATGACATCGGCGAAGCCTGCCTGCGTGAACTGCGCGGCTTTGGCGTGGACACCACCAAGATTGTCCGCAAGGACGGTCGCATGGGCATCTACTTCCTGGAGACCGGCGCTGTGCAGCGTCCCTCCAAGGTGATTTACGACCGTGCAGGTTCCGCCATCTGCGAAGCCAAGCCCGGCGATATCGACTGGGACAAGGTGTTCGAGGGTGCCACCTGGTTCCACCTGACCGGCATTACCCCCGCCATTTCCCAGGGCGCTGCCGACCTGTCCATCGAGGCGGTGAAGGCCGCCCAGGCCCGTGGCATCCATGTTTCCTGCGACCTGAACTACCGCAAGAACCTGTGGAAGTACGGCAAGGACGCCAAGGAAGTGATGACCGAGCTGGTGAAGTATGTGGATACCGTGATCGCCAACGAGGAAGACTTCCAGAAGTCCCTGGGCCTGAAGGCTGAATCCCAGAGCGATGTGGAAGAGGGCGAGCTGAACATCGACAACTACAAGGCCATCGCTTCCCTTGCCATGGAAACCTACCCCAACATCAAGCGCGTTGCCATCACCCTGCGCGAGAGCAAGTCCGCCAACCACAACGACTGGCGCGCCTGCCTGTACAACGGCAAAGACTTCTTCCTCTCCCGCAAGTACGCCATTACCGACATTGTTGACCGCGTTGGCGGCGGCGATTCCTTCGGCGGCGGCCTGATTTACGGCCTGAACAACTACGATGACGAGCAGACCGCCCTGGAGTTCGCTGTGGCTGCTTCCTGCCTGAAGCACACCATCAACGGCGACTACAACCGCGTGTCCGTAGCCGAAGTGGAGTCCCTGATGAAGGGTTCCGGCAACGGTCGCGTGCAGCGCTAATCCGCTTCTCCAAACCTTCATATATCAGCAAGCGCCTCCTGAATCGCATCGGGAGGCGCTTGTGTTTGTGTTTCATTAGCTGTGCGTGCGGTACCAGTGATAGTCGTAGCCATAGTCACTGTTTTCCGCAATGCCGGTCAGCTCAAAGTGCATCACGGCATTTTCCCGCAGGTTCAGTTTTATGGCCACCCAGCCGTCATCGGCATCCACATTGCTGCTTTGGCACAGGGGCTGGCCTGCCTTGCGCAGGAAGTCCGCCTGCCGTTCCGTCAAAGAAGCAGGCTCGCCCATGTCGTGCCAGGCCTTCAGGGGATTGCAGCACTTCTCATCCACCGTCCGGGTCAGCAGGCCCACAGTGCCTTCCGCAGGCACATTCAGGTCAATGGACAGTTCGCTCCGCTCCTCCCGGCACAGGTTCCAGGCCACGCCCTCGTAGGAGCCATCCTTCCGGCGCAGCAGCACCATGTGGTCGTCCCGGTACACTGGCTCGCCCTTCAGGTTGTTGAAGAAGGCAAACGTCCACAGCGTGGGTTTGGGAATCAGCTGGTTGGCAATCATGCCAAACCCGCCGTGGAACGGCTGCACCGGCACGCCGCACTCCTCAAACACATCGCCGAAGGTCCAGTAGGAGTAAGATGCAGCCACATCCCCCATGCAGGCCAGAATGCCGGCGATGTAGGCGGCGTTCAGGTTGGTATCATGAATGGGGCACAGGGGATTGTAAGAGGTGTTGAACTCCGTAATGTGCAGCTCCATGCCCCTGTATTCCGGGAAGCTGTCAATAATGTCCCGGGTTTCCTTCATTTCATCATAGAGGCTCTGCACGGTGCGCATGGTGTGGTACAGGTACTTGCCGTGGCGCTCCGGGGTTTCGCCCATGTAGGCGTGGCGGGTGACGAAATCCACCGGCAGCTGCTGATCCCTGCAGAAGGTCAGAAAGTCGCTGATCCACTGCTGGGAGCCGGTTCCGCCGCACACCGCCGGGCCGCCCACACGCATGCCGGGCAGTGCTTCCTTCACCGCCTGCACGGTTACCCGGTACAGTTGGAGATACTTCTCCTTGTCCGCATTTTCCCAGAAGCCCGGCAGGTTCGGCTCGTTCCACACCTCGCAGGGCCAGGAGGAAACTTCCTCCTCGCCATAGCGATCCGCCAGGTGGTGCAGGGTGGCCTTCACCAGGGCGCACCAGGCGGCATCATCCTTGGGCGGCGTGGTGTTGCCTTTCCAGTAGAA
>CAYMOM010000161.1:0-4157 GCA_964391995.1 uncultured Faecalibacterium sp. | reverse complement strand
ACCTGCAGGTGCTGGGCTGCCACACCCGGCTCATCAGCCTGGACAACTACTACCGTAACCGGGACGAGCTCCCCCTGCAGCCCGATGGCACCCGGGACCTGGAAGCCCTGGACACCATCGATGTGGCGCTTTTCCGCCAGCAGGTGGCGGCGCTTCTGCAGGGCGAAACGGTGGAAATACCGGAGTTTGATTTCGTCACCTCCAGGCGCAGGCCCACAGGCACACCCTTGTCCCTGCAGGAAAAGGACGTGCTGATCATCGAGGGCATTCACGGCCTGAACCCGGCCCTGAGCCATGGCCTGCCCCAGGCAGCACTGCACCGGGTGTTCGTCAGTGCGCTGACCTGCATCAACCTGGACGACCACAACCGCATCCGTACCACGGATGTGCGGCTGCTGCGCCGCATTGTGCGGGATTACCAGTTTCGGGGCACCCTGCCGGCGGAAACCCTGGCCATGTGGAACAGCGTGCGCCAGGGGGAGGAAAAGTGGATTTTCCCCTTTCAGGAGCAGGCGGACAGCATGTTCAACACCGCCCTGCACTATGAGCTGCCCATCCTGAAGCACTTTGCCTCCGCCCTGCTGGAGGCCATTGCGCCGGATGACGCCCAGTATCACATAGCCCGGCGCCTGTGCAAAACCCTGCACTACTTCCCCGCCATCGACCCGGAAATGCTGGACGAAATACCGCCCCTGTCCCTCCTGCGGGAGTTCATCGGCGGCTGCACCATGGATAAGGCATAACCATATGCTGCTTCTGCATGGCAAGATAAACTGAGGAGGTTACCTTTGGTGGACTGTATACGGCTGATTCTACAAACCCTGTGCGGCCTTTGCGCGACCTGGCTGCTTATCATGCTGGTATACCAGCTGTATTTGACGGTGTTCGGCTTCCGCAAGGCAACCAAGGACTATGCCGACCACAACCCTGAAAGCCGCTTCCTGATCCTGGTGCCCGCCCATAACGAGGAGCAGGTCATTGGCGATATCATCGACAACCTGAACCGCATGGACTACCCCCGGGAGCTGTACGACTTTTACATCATTGCCGACAACTGCACCGATGGTACCGCCCAGGTGGCACGGGATGCCGGCGCCCAGGTCATCGAAACCTGGCGGGACAGCCCGGAGGCACCCACGGGCAAGCCCATTGCCCTGAAAAGAGCCCTGAACCAGCTGGCTGACTATCAGCACCGGTACGACCTGCTGATGATCTTCGATGCGGACAACCTTATGGATGCCAACATGCTCCGGGAGGTCAACAGCCAATATCTGGACAAGGGCAAGCCCGACCTGATTCAGTGCTACCTGGGTGCAAAAAACAAGCAAGGCCCCGTAGCCTGGTTTTACTACAGCAGCTATACCGTAACCAACCGCTTCTTTCAGCTGGCAAAGCACCGCCTGGGCATCAACTGCTCCGTTGGCGGAACGGGCTATGCCATTTCCACCGCGTATGTGGCGCACCGGGGCGGCTGGACCTCCATGTCCCTGACGGAGGATATTGAAATCCAGATGCAGGCCACCGGCGAGGGACGGCGCATCCTGTGGAACCACGTTTCCCGCGTGTATGACGAAAAGCCTACCTCCCTGCGCGCCTCCCTGCGCCAGAAGATCCGCTGGAGCCAGGGCCACTGGTATGTGGCCTTCCGCAACACCGGAAAAGTGCTGCAGGCCTGGCGGGAAAAGCGCATCAGCACTGCCGAAATGATCAGCTCCGTGCTGTACATGTACAGCCTTTCGGCCTATGTGGTCACCCTGGTGCAGGTGGTGCTGTCCCTCATTCTGTTCCTCATGAACCCGGTGATGTCCTCCGGCTCCTTCATCAGCAGCCTGCTGGGCATAGTGCTGTTCCTGTACAGCTACTTCTTCCTGTTCTACTATGCCGATGCAGTGGACAACGGCATTCCCTTCCGTTGGCGCAGCCTGCCACTGATGCTGGTGAGCTTTGTTACCAGCATGATTGTGGGCGCCATCAGCCAGATTGTAGGCCTGCTGCGCTACCGCCACCAGGATACCTGGGACAAAACCGAGCACAAGCTCCACATCCCGCAGAAGGAGCAAGGCCTGAACGCCTGATGCGCCCTATGCAGAAAAAGCGAAAGCCACACCGGCCTTCGCTTTTTTGTTCGGGAATTTTCGCTCAATGCTGGCGATATTCCGCCATATTGCCGCGGCTGTAGCCGCCGGTGAACTGCCCGCCATCATCGCCCATGGCGTTCATGCCGGCACCAAGCACCACCCGGAGCTTCTCTTCGCCGTCAATCAACAGCCCATAGGTTTCGCCGGCCTTCAGCTTGGGGGATGTGAAAACGGACTGCACCGCATCCTCCAGGGTGGTCAGCTCCACAAGGGTATCACCCTCCGCATCCCGCAGGGAAAGCACCGTGCCGCAGGGCAGCTGGCTTGCGTGGGAAACCCACAGAATGGGCTGTTGATCCCAATACACATTCACACCCATGCAGCCCACGGAGGCAATGGTGCCGCCGGTAATGGTCACATCCCCATTGCACAGCAGCGAGCCTTCATAGTCCGGCCAGGGCGGAGCGCTGAGCCGCAGGTTGCCGCCGGTGACATAGATGTTCCCGTTGGAATCCACCACATCGCCGCCGGCCACGGCCTCCAATTCGCCGCCGTTGAACCAGACCTGTACATCAGGGTTGCCTCCCCTGCCGGAGAAGGCCTCCGCCTCTGGCGTACCTGCCGCTGCGCTGACAGCATCGTTCCGGGCCTCGATGAACGTGCTGCCGGCATTGTATTCAATCACCGTGCCTTCCAGGCCTTCATAGCAAACAGGGATGTTGATATCGCCACCATTGATGGTCAGTTTCCGGTCGGCATGAATGCCATCATCCCCGGTTTCAATGGTGAACTTGCCCCCATTGACAATGGTATCCCAATCGGCATGGATGGCGTCATCATGGCTGTAAATTTCAAAGGCGCCGCCATCAATGGTCAGCGTGCCGCCGGCCTTCAGGCCCTTCTGGCTGGAGGAAGTACCGGCAGGGGTGCCATCGGTAGAAATATCATAGGCGCCGCCGGTGATGGTCAGATCGGTTTCCGCCTGAAAGGCATCGCCGCATGCGCTGATGGAAAAGCTGCCGCCCTCCAGGAGCATCCACCCTTTGGCGGGATCATCCGCCTTGCTGGCCCGGACACCATCCCGCCCAGCCACCAGGTTAAAGCTGCCGCCCTTAACGGTTACCGAGTCGCTGGCGCGAATGGCATCCATAGCGGCATTGACGTCAATACCGCCGCCCATCACCACCAGGTCGTCCTTTGTGCTGATGCCGTGCCAGTACCCGGCTTGAACCTTCAGCCGGCCCGCGCCGCCGATGTGCAGGTCGCATTTGCTGAAAAGCACCGCATTGGGTTCTTCCTTCTCTTCATCGTCAAAGGTGAACTGGACTGCATCCGTCAGGGAATTGCTGGAGCCATCGGCCAGTGTAATGGTCAGCATATCAGCCTTTTTGCAGTAGATGGCGGCATTTTCGCCGGCGGTAATATCCACCCCGTCCAGCACCAGTTCCACCTTGGCCTTGCTTGATGCATCAACCATCACCTGACCGCAAGACAAGGTGCCGGAAAGCCGGTATACGCCCTCCTCGGTAATGGTCAGCGTGCTGCCATCCGCCCGTGCGCCAGACCCGTTAACGACAATACCCTGATCGGCGAGGGTAATGGTGGCAGTCTCCGCCCTGGCCCCGCAGCCCGGAAGACAGCTGCCAAGCAAGGCCAGCACCGCCAGCACCCCAGCAAAGGCATTGCGCAAATTCATCTTATGCATTGTAAAACCTCCTTCGCAGCACCAGGCTGCCTCTGTCGTTTGCCCATGGTCGTAAGTGTCCGCCCCAGCTTTCTTGCCTGATTATACCATGGAAGCCTGCACCTTTCAATGAACAATTCGTAAACAACCAGTTCTGGGGATACCGGCTGGTTTCATAGACGGTTCACCTCACGCCCAGCAGAACCGCTGATGATGCACAAAAAAATCACGCAGACATCTTGCAACATCTGCGTGATAAATGGCTCCCCAGGTAGGGCTCGAACCTACAACAACCCGGTTAACAGCCGGGTGCTCTGCCATTGAGCTACTGAGGAAAGTAGAATCCGGCAGCGACCTATCCTCCCGGGCCGTGTCCAGCCAAGTACTTTCGGCAC
>CAYMOM010000160.1:0-4182 GCA_964391995.1 uncultured Faecalibacterium sp. | reverse complement strand
CAGGACAGCTTTGGCTCCTGGCGGGTGGGCGTGTGGCGGCACAGCCTGGCCATGGCGGCGGAAAGTCCCATCTTCGGCAATGGGCCGGACACCTTCTACTATGCCTTGCACGACCGCCTGACGGCCACCGGCGATACCCTTGGGGAGAATTTTGACAGCCCGCACAACGAGTATCTCGCCATTCTGGTCAACAACGGCGTGCATGCCCTGCTGCTGTACCTGGCGCTGCTGGCGGCACTGCTGCTGGCCTGCTTCCGCAAGGGTGAGTGGGCGGCGGGCAGCGCCATTGCCTGCTTTGCGCTGCAGGGTCTGTTCTCCTTCAGCATATGCCTGGTGTCCCCCATGTTCTGGGCGGTGATGGGCATGGCTGCTGCCCTGTGCGACAAACGATGATTGATAAAGAGGTGCATCCCATTGGTAACCAATTACGAGCTGAAGCAAAGGGCCCGCGCTGCCCTGAAGAATAACTGGCAAACCGCCCTGATGGTGGCGCTGATTGCCAATCTGCCTTCCCTGGTTAGCCAGGTGCTGGCGATTACCACCCAGAACAGCATGACTTCCACCATTATGCAGCACAGCGCCACTGTGGACGACCTGCTGCACCTGGCGGAGGCCACAAGCCTCACCCTTTCCACCTATGTGCCTGTGGTGGGCACTGGGCTGGTGGCCTGGCTGGTGTCACCCTTCCTGACCCTGGGCATGCTGAACTACTTCTTCATGCTCCTCCGGGGTGAAGCGGATGCGCCCATCAGCAGCGTGTTTTCCCGGGCCCGTTACTTCCTGAAGGGCATTGGGCTGAACCTGATGATTAGCCTGCGGGTTCTTTTGTGGATGCTGCCCGGCTTTGCGCTGGAAGCAGCCTCCCTGTTCCTGGTGCTGAATGAAAGCGTGTCCTCCATTGGCCTGGTGCTGTCCATGGGCGGCCTTGTGGCGATGATGGTGCTGGGCATCCGCGCCGCGCTGCACTACGCCATGGCAACCAGGGTACTGGCAGAGTGCCCGGAGAAGGGCATCAACCAATGCATCCGGGAGAGCCTTGCCATCATGCGCAACAGAAAAATGATGCTGGTGTCCCTGGAGCTGAGCTTCATTTTGCTATACCTGCTGGTTGCCTTTGTGGTAGGCATTATTACTGCCATGCTGGGCAATGTGCTGGGCGATACGCTGAACATGGTGCTTTCCTTCGTGCTGAACATTTATGTTCAGATGGCGGTCAGCGCCTTCTATCTGGCGCACCGCCAGCAGGCAACGATTTGACGGAAAAGGCACAGAATATTCATTTTACCCAACAAAAATCCTTTAATTCCTGGATTCCCTTTAGGAGGGAATGCAGGAATTTTGTATTTCAGTTGCATTTTCTCCCGGCAAAGCCTTGCATTGAAAACCACCTGTGGGTATAATAGAGGCTGACCATTCCTATGGCAGGAGGATATCAACATGGCATTGACCATTTCCCACCGCTGTCAGAACATTGCTCCCTCCGTTACCCTGCAGATTGACGCCCGGGCCAAGGAGATGCGCGCCGCCGGGCTGGACGTGATTGGCTTTGGCGTGGGCGAGCCGGATTTCCCCACCCCGCAGCACATCTGCGATGCTGCCAAGGAGGCCCTTGACCTGGGCAAGACCCGCTATACCCCAGCCGCAGGCACCAAGGAGCTGCGCAAGGCCATCTGCCGCAAGCTGCTGCGGGACAATGACATGACCTATTCCTACGGCGATATTCTGGTGTCCAGCGGCGCCAAGCACACGCTGTTCACCATTCTCCAGGGCATTATCGACCCCGGCGACGAGGTGTTGATTCCCACACCCTGCTGGGTCAGCTATCCTGAAATGGTGCGCATGGCAGGCGGTGTGCCCATCTTTATCCCGGCGGATGAAAGCACCAATTTCATTCCCACCAACAAGGACATTGCCTCCCGGGTGTCCCGCCGGACGAAGGCCATTATCATCACCAGTCCCTCCAACCCCTGCGGCAGTGTGTGGGATCAGGAGCAGCTGCAGTTTGTGGCGGACCTGGCGGTGAGCCACCCATTCTACGTTATCAGCGATGAGATTTACGAAAAGCTGCTCTACGATGGGCGCAAGCACCTGTCCATTGCCCAGCTGGGCGAGCAGATCAAGGCGCAGACCTTCCTGGTGAACGGCATGAGCAAGGCCTATGCCATGACGGGCTGGCGCATTGGCTATGTGGCAGGCCCCAGGCACGAAATATCCGCCATGGCCAGCTTCCAGTCCCAGGCCACCAGCAACGCCAACACCATTGCCCAATACGCCGCCATGAAGGCCCTGGACGGCGACCAGACCTGCGTGGATGAAATGGTGCAGGAATACCAGCGCCGCCGTGACCTGATGGTGGAGCGCATCAACCAGATTCCCAACCTGTCCTGCCGCAAGCCCCAGGGCGCCTTCTATGTGATGCTGAACATCAAGAAGGTGCTGGGCATGAGCTACAACGGGCGCCTGCTGGAAAGCTCCATGGACTTTGCCGAGCTGCTCCTGGCTGAAAAGCAGGTGGCCGTGGTGCCCGGCGCCGCTTTCGAGGCGGAAGGCTTCTGCCGGCTGAGCTACGCCGTTTCCATGGAGCAGATCGAGGAAGGCCTGAACCGCATTGCGGAATTTATGGCAGAGCTGGGGTAATCCATTCCTGTGCATCCATGCTGCCCAAAAGGAGGTAAAGACCGATGCTGGAATTCGACAAGAAGATGAACCTGATCAAGCAGGCCAAGTACAAATACTCCCTGCAGGATGTGGAAAAACCCAACCTGTACCGGGAGATATACGATTATGAATCCATACCGAAAATCGCCTTCAACATGCGTCATGTGCCCGAGGACATGCCCGAAGAAATCTGGCTGACGGACACCACCTTCCGCGATGGGCAGCAATCGGTCAGCCCCTTTACGGCAGAGCAGATCGTTCACCTGTTCAAGCTGCTCAGCCGCCTGGGCGGCCCCAAGGGACTGGTGCGGCAAAGTGAGTTCTTCCTCTACACCGAAAAGGATCAGCGGGCCTTGCACGCCTGCCAGGACCTGGGCCTGCAGTTTCCGGAAATCACCACCTGGATCCGCGCCAACGAAAAGGATTTTCAGCTGGTAAAGCAGGCCGGGGTGAAGGAAACGGGCATCCTGGTTTCCTGTTCGGACTACCACATCTTCAACAAAATGAAGCTGACCCGAAAAAAAGCCCTGGACAAGTATCTGGCTATTGTAAAGGAAGCCCTGGAGCAGGGCATCACTCCCCGCTGCCACTTTGAGGATATTACCCGGGCGGATTTCTACGGTTTTGTGGTTCCCTTTGCCGAGGAGCTGATGGAGCTTTCCCGGGAAAGCGGCGTGCCCATCAAAATTCGTGCCTGCGACACCATGGGCTATGGCGTAACCTATTACGGCGCCGCCATGCCCCGCAGCGTGCCGGGCATCATCTACGGCCTGCGCCACTATGCGGAGGTACCCTCCGCCCAGCTGGAATGGCACGGACATAACGATTTCTACAAGGTGGTCAGCAATGCCGGCGCGGCGTGGATGTACGGCTGCGCCAGCGTAAACTGCTCCATGCTGGGCATTGGCGAGCGCACGGGCAACTGCCCCCTGGAGGCCATGGCCATTGAGTATGCCTCCCTCCGCGGCACCACCGATGGCATGGATTTGACCGCCGTAACGGAGATTGCCGACTATATGGAGCGGGAGATTGGCCTGGAGATCAGCCCGCGCCAGCCCTTTGTGGGCCGCCACTTCAACGTGACCCGGGCAGGCATCCATGCAGACGGCATGCTGAAGGATGAGGAAATCTACAACATATTTGATACGGCGAAGCTGCTGAACCGGCCTGCCCTTGTGGCGGTGGACAGCCACAGCGGCCTGGCTGGCGTGGCCCACTGGATTAACAACTACTTCCGCCTGAAGGGCGAGGACACCATTGGCAAAAACGATCCCATGGTCATCGCCGTGAAGGAGCAGGTGGACGCCCTCTACGCCGCCGGGCGCAACACCGTGATGGGTGATGAGGAGCTGGAGATTCTCGTGCGCAACTACGACGTGCAGCGCTACGAGCACCTGACCTTCTTCCACAACCAGTAAGCGAAAACCGCACAGAAAAAACCGGGCCGGAAGGATTGCTTCCAGGCCCAGTTTTTTGCGGGGTGCGCCCGCGGGTTACTTGTTGATAACGGCCTTGATGCGGCGA
>CAYMOM010000159.1:0-4218 GCA_964391995.1 uncultured Faecalibacterium sp. | reverse complement strand
GTGTAGAATAGGGGGAGAAGGTGCGTATGTTTCACTTTTTTGCGTATTTGTCAAGGCTGAAGCTGATACGGCGTTGGGGGCTGATGCGCTCGGCGCTGCCGGAAAATGATGCGGAGCATTCCCTGCAGGTGGCGATGATCGCCCACGGGCTGGCGACAATGGCCCGGGTTCGCTATGGCAGGCAGGTGGAGCCGGAGCATGTGCTGGCCCTGGCGGTATATCACGATGCCACGGAGGTTATCACCGGCGACCTGCCCACGCCGGTCAAGTATCACAGCGCGGCGCTGCGAACATCCTATGCCCAGGTGGAGGAACTGGCCGCCCAGAGGCTGACGGCCATGCTGCCCGGGGACATGCAAGGGGATTTTGCGCCTTATCTGCTGCAGGCGGAGGACGAAAGCCGCCTGCTGGTGAAGGCGGCGGACAGGATCAGCGCCTATGTGAAGTGCCTGGAGGAACAGCGGGCCGGCAACCATGAATTTGACGCGGCGGCGGAAAACATTCTGCAAAGCATTCGTGCCTTTGATTTGCCGGAGGTGCGGGACTTTATGACGGAGTTTGTACCCTCCTTCAACGTGACGCTGGACGAACTGAACCGGGAGGACAAAGCGTGAGCATTGGCCTGAGCAGCGCTGCCTTTTACGGGCGGATGGAGACTGATGATGCCGCCGCATACCTGGCGGATTTTCCTGCGGACTGCTGTGAGATCTTCCTGCAGACGCCCAGCGAGTACACCCGCGCCTTTGGTGAAACGGTGGCCCGGCAGCTGCAGGGCGTGCAGTGCGTTTCCGTCCACGCCAAGGGCACCCAGTTTGAGCCGGATCTGTTCGGGCGCTCCCGCCGCCAGGTGGAGGACGCCATGGGCATCTTTGCCGGCGTATGTGATGCGGGCCAGGCCATGGGCGCAAAATACTATGTGTTTCACGGGCCTGGCACTGCCCACCACGATATGCAGCCGGGGGACATCCACGCCCTGCAGGAGCGGTTTGCCCGCATGCAGGCCATTGCTGCGGAGCGCGGCATGGAGGTTCTGTGGGAGAACGTCAGCTGGTGCACCCTGCGCACGCCGGAGAATGCACGCCAGCTGAAGGCACTGCTGCCGGGCCTGCACTTTGTGCTGGATGTGAAGCAGGCCTTCCGCAGCGGTGTGGACTGGCGAGCGATGCTGCAGGCCATGGGGGAGGACATCCGCCATGTGCATGTGCTGGACTGGGACGAACAGGGACGGGTGTGCCTGCCGGGAAACGGCGTGGCGGACTGGGCGGAGCTTTTCCGCATGCTAAGGCAGATGGGGTACGGGGGAGATGTGATCCTGGAGCCGTATGAACACCTGACCCGGGACGAATCGGCCCTGCGCCGCAGCCTGATGTATCTGAATGGGTTGATTTTGCGCGAATAAACGGGTATAATGCTATAAGGATACGAACTGAGGAGGATGCTTTTGATGATGAAGCGCATGCTGTCCCTGCTGATGGTGCTGTGCCTGCTTTTGCCCGGTGCGGCGCTGGCGGAGGACGAGGAATACTCCATGGGCGAGGTGTTTATCGAGCCTGCCGGGGAAACCCTGGAGGAGGACGCCAACGGCGAGGTGCTGTTTGACGAAAACGTGGAGGAACTGCTGGATGAGCTGCAGCTGGATGTGGAGCTGGACACCAGCGTTGACCCCGATTCCCTGGACATCAACCCCAACCTGCCGGACAATGTGGTGAACATTCTGCTGATTGGCATTGATACCCGGGACACCGACCTGACCACCGGACTGCAGCAGGGCGATGTGCAGATCATTCTGTCCCTTAACAAGGACACCGGTGCGGTGAAGCTGACCTCCGTGCTGCGGGACCTGTATGTGACCATCCCCGGCTACAAGAACAAAAACCGCATCAACGTGGCCTATGCCCGGGGCGGCGGTGCGCTGGCCATGCGCACCATCAACAGCAATTTCGACATGAACATCCAATACTACGCCACCATCAACTTCTATGGCCTGGCTTCCATTATCGATGCCATTGGCGGCATTGATGTGGAAATGACCAAAACGGAAGCCAACGCCATCAATGTTTACCTGCGGGCGCATCCCCCAAAGTATGACAACACCGATGGCTCTGAGCGCGTGGCGCTGAAAAAACAGGATGGCGTGCAGCACCTGGACGGCGTGCAGGCTGTGATGTACGCCCGCATCCGCCACATTGATAATGATTTTCAGCGCACGGCCCGCCAGCGCAAGCTGCTGGAGCTTTTGCTGAACAAGGTGATGCAGGACATGACCATTGACAAGCTGATGAGCCTGATGGAAACCAGCCTGCCCTATGTGGAAACCAATGTGGGCCTGAACACCATGCTGGAGCTGGCCCTGGGCCTTTTGAACAGCGGCATTGTGCAGAAGGCGCAGAGCGGCGAGCCGCTGCTGGAGCAGCAGCGCATTCCCCTGGATGAAACCTGGAAGTACGATACCACCCCCGGCGGCTCCAGCGTGGTGGTGTTCCGCAGCACCAAGCGCAAGAACGAGAACATTCAGGCCCTGCACGAGTTTATTTATGGGGCCTATTACCCGGCTGAGTAACCAAAAGATTCAGAAGGTATCGGAGGGCCCGCGGGCCCTCTGATTTTATTCGTATGGCGGAGCTTTGCCGCGCAGTGTGAACTTTGAGGGCACAGGCTTTCAAAGCTGCGGAAAGGCCCGCGATACGGTTTGGCATCAACTATGCGATGATGAATGGAGAAATCTCATGGAAGCAAAACAAAAGGTTCTGGAAGGCGTTATTCACTCCATCCTTAAGCTATGCGGATTGGACGCAGCCTTCAGCGGGCAGAAGGAATACATCAGCTACAACGGCGAACACGGGGACGATCTTGTTAAGGTCATACTGTCCGTTCTCCTTGAAAATGGAAAACGCGTTGTCATCAAGATTCTGCGCGAAGAAAATGACCTTATCAAAGACCGCGCCAAGATTGAAAAACAAAGCGCATTTTCCGAGCTGATGCGGCAGAACGGCATCAAAACCCCCAGGCGCTATATGGCAAGCGGAAGATATTGCAATGAATACATCTATAACCATCTTCCGTGCAATGTTACCGTTGAGGATTGGTGCGGCGAAGAAATAACGGAAATCAGCGCCGGTATTTCCTACAGGATTGGCGAGCTGATGGCGCGCATGCACATCCTGTCCCTGAAAAACAAATGCGAGATTGGATGCGGAACGCTTTTTTCTGCCGCGTACTGGAATGACGTGGATGTCTTTCCCCGGTTCTGCGAGCTTGGAAAAAACGAAAACCTCGACCAAACCCTTGTTGAACAGATCAGGAAGCTGCACGACGAAAAGCTGGCTGCGATTCGTGCCGCATGGGACGGACTGCCCAGGGCGGCGGTGCAGGGCGATATATCCATTAACAACCTTGTTGATGGAAAGGACGGACTGATCGTCTTTGACTACAATAATGCCGGAGATGAAGTGCTGATTTCCGACCTTGTGCTGGAAGGACTTTTGACCGCCTATGAAATGGATCTGCCCGAAGGCGCCGACCCCAGCTGCCGTGAGGAATTCTTTCCTGCCGTGCTGAACGGCTATCTGTCCATCAGAAAGCTGAGCGAGGAAGAAGCGAAAATTGCCTGGATTGTTTACACGCTCTATCATTCCCTGTGGTTTACAAGAGTGGTGTACAATGAAGATTCCCTGGAAAACCTGGTGGAGAAGGAAGATTACGCTGCGGCAAACAGGCTGCTGGCACAAATGCAGGCCGATATGACCGAAAGCGATGATGGCCGGTTCAGGAGGTAAGCAAAGCAACGGGCGGGCATGAGGGAGATACTAAAAAAGTGGCCGAAGCCACTTTCACCAGCACTGCTTGCGCGGCAGTGCTGTTTTTGTGTTATTCCGCCGGCTTCCCCCGCAGGCCAACGGCCAGCTGGGCGATGATTTCGTCCGTCTGTTCCTCCAGGGTACGGGTGATGTCGTACTGGACAGGCTTGGCGATGGTGAAGGTGTGGTGCCGGTGGTCGATGTGCACGGGGTAGAAGCGCAGGGCCTTGCCGGTGGCCTTGTGGTACAGGGCGGCCACATGGAGAAAGCCGCTGTTGATCCAGGTATGGTGGCTCTTGTAGCCGCTGGGCTGCTCCGGGAAGATGATCAGGTGGTGGCCTTCCTTCAGGTGGCGGATGCTCTGGCGCATGGTGAGCATGACCCGCTGGTCGTGGTAAACGGGGATGCCTGGGGCGCTGCG
>CAYMOM010000158.1:0-4235 GCA_964391995.1 uncultured Faecalibacterium sp. | reverse complement strand
TGTATGAGTATACACCCATGCAGATCAAGCAGGCCGTGACCGGCTATGGCAAGGCAGACAAAAAGCAGGTGCAGCAAATGGTGAAGCTCCTCCTGCACATGGATCGCATCCCCACCCCGGACGATGCCGCCGATGCCATTGCCTGCGCCATCACCCACGCCCAGGCCGGCGCCGCCAAAGAGCAGTTCCGCATGAAGTAACCAGCGGCCGGGACGCTGTCCCTGCACCCTGCCGGAGGCGCTGCCTCTGGACTCCGCTTAAGGGATTTCATCCCTTAAGAATCCCTTCTTTGGTTATTGCGGCGGGGTAGTGCTTGTGCGGGGGTCACGGCGCACGGAGGGTGCGCCGCGACGCGGGGGAGGAGCGTTTGGCTGCGGGGCCTACAAAAAAGGAGGAAACACGATGAAAATCAAACCGTTTTATCTGATGATGGCTGCTTTGGCTGTTGTTGCTGTTGTTATGGGGGTGGTGCTGCTGAATCAGCCCGGGGAGAGCAGCATTTCCGGCACGCACTATGTGCAGATGGACGTGCAGGACTATGGCACCATCACCGCTGAACTGTATGCGGATGTGGCGCCTGTGACCGTTGCCAATTTTCTGGAATTGGTGGACAGCGGCTTCTATCACGGGCTAACCTTCCACCGGATCATCTCCGGCTTTATGATTCAGGGCGGCGATCCCCTGGGCAACGGCACCGGCGGCTCCGGCAAGACCATCAAGGGCGAGTTCAGCCAGAACGGCGTGAAGAACGACCTGAAGCACCTTCGCGGTGTGCTGAGCATGGCCCGGTCCTCCAGGCCGGACAGCGCCAGCAGCCAGTTTTTCATCATGCATCAGGATGCCGCCCACCTGGACGGCAGCTATGCAGCCTTTGGCAAGGTGATCTCCGGCATGGAGGTGGTGGATGCCATCTGCGCCAACACCCCTGTGACCGATGGCAACGGAACCGTGGCCAGGGAGAATCAGCCTGTCATCACCTCCATCAAGCGCATTGACCCGCCCCAGCAGTAACCGCCGGAAAGGAGCACGCCCATGAACCGCATCATCACCACCCACCGCCTGCGCAAGACCTGCCAGCCCGGCCCTCTATGGACGCTGACCACCCTGGATGCCGGCGGCCTTTCCACACCTGTCAGCGCCATGGTTCCCGGCGTGTGGGAGAGCATCCCCGGCATGAAGAACTACCGCGGCCGCGCCGTGTATGAAAAGCAGCTGACCTGCGGCGGCACCCTGCGGTTTGTGTTTGGCGGCATCAGCTTCCGGGCCAGCGTGTACCTGGATGACACCCTTCTGGCCCGGCATTACGGGGCCTACATTGCCTTCGACTGCCTGGCCCGGGATGTGCCCTTCGGCTCCCACAACCTGCGCGTGGAGGTGGACAACCGCTTCACCGATGAATCCGCCCTGCATGTGCCCAATGATTATTATGCCTACGGCGGCATCAACCGCCCGGTGAGCATCCAGCAGCTGGGCAGCGCCTATGTGCACCAGCTGCACATAACACCCCTGCGCAAAGGCCGCCTGTGGGTAGCGGAGGTTTCCGTCACCGTCCGCAGCCTGCAGGAGCAGGAGCAGGTGATTGATGTGGATGCCAAGGCTGGCCCGGCCTCCATCAGCTGGAAGCGCCGCACCCTGCCTGCCATGGGGGAAATCACCCTCACCGCCACCCTGCCGGCGCCGGGCGTTATCCCCTGGTCGCCGGAAAATCCGCAGCTGTACGATGCAGAAGCCGTTCTGTGGCTGGACGGTGAGCCGGGCGATGACCTGTGCGACAGGTTTGGCTTTCGGGAAATCAAGGCCGAAAACGGACAGCTGCTGCTCAATGGCCAGCCGCTTTTCATCAAGGGCATCAACCGGCACGAGGAGTATGCCGACTTTGGCTGCGCCGTGCCCCTGGAGGCCATGGTGAAGGATGTACAGCTCATTTGTGACCTGGGCTGCAACCTGGTTCGCACCTGCCACTACCCCAACGACCCGCGCTTCCTCGACCTGTGCGACCAGTACGGCCTGCTGGTGTGGGAGGAAGGCCACGCCCGGGGCCTGAGCCTGCAGCAGATGCAGCATCCCCTTTTCATGGAGCAGACCATGGCCTGCCTGGAGGAAATGGTGGTCCAGCACCGCAACCACCCCTGCATCGTCCTGTGGGGCTGCCTGAACGAATGCGACGATGTGTCCGATGAGGGCGCAGCCATCTTCCGCCAGTGCTTTCAAAAGCTCCGACTGCTGGATGCCTCCCGCCCGGCAACCGCCGCCCTGCTGGACCGCACCGGCAGCCTGGTGCTGGCGGACACCGATGTGGTCAGCATGAACCTGTATCCCCTGTGGTATCACGATACGCCGCCGGCCCGGCATGTGGAAAGCATCAGGACTTGGGCCGGCACCCACGGCGGCGCGGGCAAACCCTTCCTCATCAGCGAAATTGGCGCAGGCGCCATTGCCGGCTATCACGATCCCTTCGGTCAGGCCAAGTGGTCGGAGGAGCGCCAGGCCGCCATCCTGCAGGAGCAGATTGCCGCCTGCATGGAAAACCCGGAGGTCTGCGGCGTGATCCTGTGGCAGTTTGCCGATGTGCGGGTGGATGAATCCTGGTTTGCCAAGCGCCCCAAATGCATGAACAACAAAGGCCTGGTGGACGAATACCGCCGGCCTAAGATG
Source organism: uncultured Faecalibacterium sp. (assembly GCA_964391995.1). Taxonomy (GTDB): domain Bacteria; phylum Bacillota; class Clostridia; order Christensenellales; family Aristaeellaceae; genus UBA11524. The sequence goes on along the minus strand of CAYMOM010000158.1, from coordinate 1,580 downwards.
AGCTATCAGACGGTGAAAGAACTGTTCCGCCAATAAAAACTGCCTGCCGCATGCACCCTTTGCGGGAAACATCAGGATAGCTGTCCGGCAGGCAGAAGGTTATGGCCAGCCATCCGGGAAGAAGCAGGCATCGTCCCATCGCCGGTAGTCATGCTGGAATAGTACCGTGGCAGGAGGTGTTTTCACATGATATATGTTATGTCCGATGTTCACGGCTGCGAAGCGCAGTACCGGGACGTCCTCAACCAGATTCATCTGACATCGGAGGATCATCTGTATATCCTCGGCGATGTGATCGATCGCGCTCCCGGCGGGCTTCACATTCTGCGCGACACCATGAAGAAACCCAACATCACCCTGCTGCTTGGCAATCATGAGCACATGATGCTGCAGGCGCTGACGCACCCCGGCACGCAGGAGGAGCTTTCCCGCTGGTACTGGAACGGCGGCGAGCTTACCCATCGCCCGTTCATGCATTGCTCCAAGGCATATCGCGAAGAAGTGCTGTCCTACATCCGCGGGCTTCCGCTGAACATTGACATTACCGTCAACGGCGTTGACTACCTGCTGGTGCACGGCGCGCCGGTGGAAACCTACCAGCCGGAGCTTTCGCACTATGACGATGTGGTCATGCATGCCGTATGGACGCGGCTGACAGCGGATGAACCGCTCCCGGCGGGGAAAACGGTCATCTTCGGGCACACCGCTACCCGCAAGTATGGTGTATTTCCCTTGTGGCGGATCTATCACGGGAACAACCGGATTGGCATCGATTGCGGCTGTGTATATGGCAACCGTGGCCGGTTGGGCTGCCTGCGGCTGGACGATATGCAGGAGTTCTACTCCAATATCATTGAATGACCCGGAAACCAGAAGAATCGGGAGCCTGACGTATGATCTATATCACCGGCGATACCCATGGCGAGGTGTCGCGCTTTTCCAAATTGCATACGCAGTATCAGCTGACCGAAAAGGATCACCTGATTGTCGCCGGGGACTTTGGCTGCATCTTCGGTCTGGGATGGCGGGACGAGCGCAAGCTCGATACGCTGGCAGAATTGCCCTATACCATTCTGTTCCTTGATGGCAATCATGAATGCTTTCCGCAGATCTTCTCCTACCCGGAGGAGATGTGGAACGGCGGCAGGGTGCACCGTATCCGCAGCAATGTTCTGCATCTGATGCGCGGGCAGGTCTATGAGCTGGAGGGCGTGTCATTCTTCACCATGGGCGGCGGCTATTCCATCGATCAGATGCTCCGCATTCCCGGTCGCAGCTGGTGGCCGGAGGAGATGCCCAGCGATGCGGAATACGATGAGGCGTGGGCCAACCTGCAGAAGCACGGCTGCAAGGTGGATGTGATCATCAGCCATGCCGCGCCGGAGGAAACCATGCAGATGTTTGCGCAAACCGGCGTGATCGCCCGCAGATACCTTCAGGAAGGCCGGCTGAATATGTTCCTGGAGAACGTGCGCCAGACCGTGGAGCACAAGCACTACTACTTCGGCCATATGCACATTGACAAGTAGACTGCCCCAGCCAAAACGGACAGTAGACAAAAGGCCCCCTATGTAGGATAA
>CAYMOM010000157.1:0-4305 GCA_964391995.1 uncultured Faecalibacterium sp. | reverse complement strand
GCTTGCTTTTGCAGGAGCGGGTTACCTTGAAGGTGCCGGTGAGGGTGAAAAGCTCGCTGGCGGTGAACTTTTCCACATCGCCGCTGTAAATGTACTTTCCGCCATCGGTAACGTACCAGGTGTTACCATGCTTGTTCGTAACCGTACCCTTTATGCTAACCGTCTTCCCTTTCTTGACTGTTTCGCTATGGGCAGCGGCTTCATAGGGTTTGTCTTTCAGGTAGCCGTCATTGGTGACCACAATGCCTGCGCAGCTTTGTCCCGACATGGCAGAAATCGTTGCATTGTCCACCTTGATTTCCACATCGTCAGCACGGACGTAGCCGCCGCCCTCTACACGATACCACTCCTCGTTGTACTTGGCATAAATATAGAGGATAGTGTTTTTACTAATGTTTCCTTTAATCGTTGCGCTTGTGGAAGCAGCCGTGTATTCTTTGCAGTTTCCTATCGTAACGGCTATTCGAGGAATGGAATCGAGATTTTTAGGTTTATATGCATACGGCGTTGATACTTTGTTTTTTAGTACATTCAAATCCATAAGGTACTGATAAGCACCGTACTTCACGGGCGTTTCCCCGTCATAAAGGTAGCTTTCTCGGGAAGAAATCACCGCGTATGGCGTGTCAGAAAACGCAGTACAATAGACTTTGCCCGAATCGCTTCCAACATTATATATTGTTGTCCGTGCGCTGGAATCTACGCAAAGGATTAACATTTCTTTTTCGCCGTCATTGTCAACATCATGGTATTCATATCCAACAGCAGTCATAAAATGACCATAATGTTGTTTTGTATGGCAAAACAATACACCCCCCTGGTCAAAGAAACCAACGAGTGATGCTTCTGTCTTTTCTACACTTTCATCTTCAACTACGTCGTAATTATCGAGAAGATAATTATGCAAGAGGTTGTCTGCTCTGGGCGGACTGGTGTTGGCGTTTTTACACACGTTTATCATTTCTTCAAGCAATGCCTTCCCGTTTTCTCCCGTTCGTTTTTCGCCGGTAAGCCATTGAATCATATGTGCATAAGCATATATACGACACCCATTCTGTTGCATTGTACCAGTAAATGTTGTCACGCCATTATCATAGCTTGGAGTAACCAACATATGCCACGGACCATTTTGTTGGTCATAAATCAGCAGTCTGTCTTCTGCATTTATCGCTGCGAACGCAATCCCACTGCAAAGAAGCATTGCACAAACCACCAGCACCAACGCCAACAGTTTCCGCCCCACGTCCATCCTCCCTTTCCGCCACCGTTGGGAAGTTTTTTTAGTACTTTTATGTACTATCTTGAAACAGCATACCACCTTTTGTGTCATAATGCAAGATAGTACCAATCGGTACAATAAACTTTTTTTGCAAGGAGGATTCTCGCGTGTACTTCCCTCGCATCCGCGACATGCGGGAAGACGCCGATTTGACCCAGGCACAGGTGGCTGAAATGCTGGGCATTGCTCAAACGGTGTACAGCAGGTATGAACGCGGCTATCAGACTATTCCGCTGCCGCTGCTCATCCGCCTGGCGGACCAATATCAGGTCTCCCTGGACTATCTTACAGGGCGCACGGCACAGCGCCATATCAGCACATAACAAAAGGCCGGAATCATCCTTGCGGGTGGTTCCGGCCTCTGTATTTAACATGCTTTACCGGACAAACGTCCTTACGCGGCTGACACCGGGCAGCGCCCTGATGGCATCCAGGGCGGCCTGGCTGGGCAGGTCGGGCAGCTCGAACACGGTAACAGCCATGTCCTTTTTGGATTTGTTGATCAGCGTATCAATGTTGATGCCCTCGTTGCTGATGAAGCCGGACATGGGCGCCACGGTGTTGGGTATGTTCTCGTGAATGACCAGCACACGGGCGGCATCCGGCGCGGACAGGGTGACCTCCGGCAGGTTCACGCTGTTGCGGATGCAGCCAACCTCCAGGTAGTCCCGCAGCTGGGCAGCAGCCATCCGGGCGCAGTTTTCCTCGCTTTCCGGGGTGGAGGCACCCAGGTGCGGGATGCACACCACCTTGTCCACGCCCAGCATTTCATCCGTTGGGAAGTCCACCACATAGCCGGACAGGCGGCCATCCGCCAGGGCAGCCTTCACATCATCGGCATTGGCAAGTTCCGCCCGGGAGAAGTTCAGCAGGTAGGCGCCGGGCTTCATTTTGGCGATTTTCGCCGCGTTCAGGGTGCCGCGGGTCTTGTCGTTCAAGGGGATGTGGTAGGTCACATAGTCCGCCTGGGCCAGCACTTCATCCTCGCTGGCGGCACGGCCCACGCCACTGGACAGGCTCCAAGCGCTTTCCACGGAAATGAATGGATCGTAGCCCACCACTTTCATGCCCAGGCCCCGGGCCGCCTTGTTTGCCACCAAGGCACCAATGGCGCCCAGGCCAATGACGCCCAGGGTCTTGCCCCGCAGCTCCGGGCCGACAAACTGCCCCTTGCCCTTTTCCACCAGCTTGGGCACATCGGCACCCTGGCCCTTCAGCCCAGCGGCCCAGGCGATGGCGGGCGCCACATTGCGGCTGCCCATCAGCAGGCCTGCCATCACCAGCTCCGCCACCGCGTTGGCGTTGGCGCCGGGGGTGTTAAACACCACCACACCCTGCTTGGAGCAGCGGTCGATGGGGATGTTGTTCACGCCGGCACCCGCCCGGGCAATAGCCAGCAGCTCCGGGCCAAAGGGCATATCGTGCATGGCGGCGGAGCGCACCAGAATGCCATCGGGGGTAGGCTCGTCCTTGGCGATGGTGTAGGTGTCCGCACCCAGCTGGGTGTGGATAATGTCGGAAATCGCATTCAGCGTTTGAATCTTGTACATGATAGACCTCCTTGTGAGGATAATGGAAGCAAAGGCGTGTACTCGCACGCCCGGGCAGCTGCGCACCGAAAAACGGGATTCTTAAGGGATGAAATCCCTTAAGCGGGATTGTCAAGGGCAGCGCCCTTGACCGGGAGTCCAGAGGGCAGCGCCCTCTGGCAGCGCCCTTAAGCGTTCTCCGCCTCAAACTTTTTCATGAATTCAACCAGCTTCACGACGCCTTCACGGGGCATGGCGTTGTAGATGCTGGCACGCATGCCGCCCACGGAGCGGTGGCCCTTCAGGTTCACCAGGCCTTCAGCGGCGGCAGCCTTGACGAAGGCGGCGTCCTTGTCCGCATCGCCGGTGACGAAGGTCACGTTCATGCGGGAGCGGAATTCCTTCTGGGCTGTGGGCTTGAACAGCTTGCTGCTGTCCAGGAAATCGTAAAGCAGGGCGGCCTTTTCAATGTTGATCTTCTCCATTTCCGCCACGCCGCCCATTTCCTTCAGCCACTGGAAGGTCAGGCCCGCCAGGTAAATGCCGTAGGTGTTGGGGGTATTGTACATGCTGCCGGCCTTGGCCTGAACCTCCCAGTTCAGCAGCTTGGGGCAGATGGCAGCAGCCTTGCCCAACAGATCCTTGCGGACAATCACCACGCACAGGCCGGAGGGACCAATGTTCTTCTGGGCGCCGGCGTAGATCACGCCAAACTTCCGCACTTCCATCACCTCGGAGAGGATCATGGAGGAGGCATCCGTCACCAGGGGCGCATCCACCTGGGGCAGCTCCACATAGCGGGTGCCGTAAATGGTGTTGTTGCTGGTGATGTGCACATAGTCCGCATCCGGGGTGAAGGTGCCCTTTTTCCAATCGGGAATGTAGGTATACACATCATCCCGGCTGGAAGCAACAATGTTCACCTGACCGTAGCGCTTGGCCTCCTCCGCCGCCAGGTGGGCAAAGTTGCCGGAGTCGATATAATCGGCCTTGCCGTTCACCATCAGGTTCAGGGGCACGGCGGAAAACTGCTGGGTGGCGCCGCCCTGGAGCAGCAGCACCTCGTATTCCTCGGGAATATCCATCAGCTCCCGCAGGTCAGCCACGGTCTGATCGTAAATATCGGTGTACATCTTGCTGCGGTGGCTCATCTCCATCACGGACATGCCCGTACTGCCGTAGCAGACCAGTTCCTTCTGTGCCTTTTCCAGCACAGGCTGCGCCAGCATCGAGGGGCCGGGAGAGAAGTTAAAAACACGTTCCATGATGGGGTGACCTCCTTTATTATGTTGCGGGACGTTTTTCGCCCGGTGGGTGAAATTTCAACCGCTGGAGATAGTATGCACCCAATCCGCCAAAAATGCAAGCATAATACACAGAAAAAACAATATCCGTGCATGAATATAAAAATGTCCCTGCTGACGAAACATCAGCAGGACAGCGTGTCAAAAAACCTCCTGGAGGTGTCGGAGGGCCCGCAGGCCCTCTGACTGCAAT
>CAYMOM010000156.1:0-4308 GCA_964391995.1 uncultured Faecalibacterium sp. | reverse complement strand
AACCTGGCTTCACCCTCCATCGCCACGCTGACGGATATGCTGGAGTGTCTGGGCAGCTCCCTGCCTGCCTTCTTCAACGAAAAGCAGGAGCAGAAGCTGGTCTTCGCACCCCAGGACATGTTTGAAAAGCAGGACGAGGAGGAGCTGCGCGGCTCCATCACCTGGCTGGTGCCCGATGCCCAGAAAAACGACATGGAGCCTATCCTTGTGGACATGGGCCAGGGCGGACAAACCGCTCCCCTTCCCCCCAGCGAGGCAGAGGAGTTCGGCTATGTGCTCTCCGGCAGCATTTATCTGGTGATGGGTGAGAAAAAGCTGCGGGTCAAGGCCGGATGCAGCTTCTGCATTCACCCCAGGGTGAACCACTATCTCATGAATGCCGGGAAAACCCGGGCCAGGGTGCTGTGGATCTCCACACCCCCCAGCTTTTAATTCAGAAGGGAGATTGCCCTCATGGTGGAAAACGAACATCTGATTGACCTGAAGAACATTTGCAAGGAATACGACGGCGTGCAGGTTTTGAAGGACATCAACCTGTACATCCGCAAAAAGGAATTCGTTACCCTTTTGGGCCCGTCCGGCTGCGGCAAAACCACCACCCTGCGCATCATTGGCGGCTTTGAAACGCCCACCAGCGGCGAATTGCTTTTCGAGGGCAAGGAGATTTCCCACCTGCCGCCCTACAAGCGCCGGGTGAACACCGTGTTCCAGAAATACGCCCTGTTCCCCCACCTGAACGTGTTTGACAACATCGCCTTCGGCCTGAAGCTGAAAAAGCTCCCCAAGGCGGAGATTGCCAAAAAGGTGGACGCCATGCTGGATCTGGTCAACCTGCGCGGCTACGGCAAGCGCCATGTGGATGCCCTGTCCGGCGGCCAGCAGCAGCGTGTAGCCATCGCCCGCAGCCTGGTGAACGAGCCGGAGGTGCTCCTGCTGGACGAGCCTCTGGGCGCCCTGGACCTGAAGCTGCGCAAGGAAATGCAGCTGGAGCTGAAAAGCATGCAGCAGCGCCTGGGCATTACCTTCCTCTATGTAACCCATGACCAGGAGGAAGCCTTGACCATGAGCGATACCATCGTGGTCATGCGGGACGGCAACATCCTGCAAATCGGCGACCCCAAGCGCATTTATGACGAGCCTGCCAATGCCTTCGTGGCGGATTTTATTGGCGAAAGCAACATCCTCCGCGGCACCATGGTGCGGGACGAGCTGGTGGAGTTTGCCGGCAGCCGCTTCCCCTGCGTGGACTTCGGCTTTGGCGAAAATGCCCCGGTGGATGTGGTCATCCGCCCGGAGGACATTATGCTGGTGGGCGAGGACGTGGGCCAGCTGGTGGGCACCATCAGCAGCGTGCTGTTCAAGGGCGTCCACTATGAAATGATGATCGACACCGGCGCCTATACCTTCAAGGTGCACTCCACCACCATGCAGCCCCAGGGCAGCCGGGTGGGCCTGAACATTGTGCCCTTCAACATCCACATCATGAAGCCCATGGAGGTGTAACATGCGCTACGACATGAGCCTGCCCTGGTGGGCCATTGGGCTGATGGTCATGGGCCTTGCCGCCTTTGCCGGCATGATTGCCGTGTCCATCCGCCGCAACAGGGGTGTGAAGCGTTCCCTCTTCGCCGCGCCCTACACCCTGTGGATGATTCTGTTCACCATCGTTCCCGTGATTCTCATCGCCTACTATGCCTTTACCGATGCCGCCGGCAGCTTCACCCTGGACAACTTCCGCCATTTCTGGGACAGCAACTTTTCCAAAAACCAGCTGTATGCATCTCTGGGCCCGGAGGCGGAGGCCTTCATTTCCCGGGGTACGGTGAATGTGGATACCCTGGTCTACTCCCTGTGGATGGCCTTCCTGTGCACGGTGATCTGCCTGCTTCTGGGCTACCCTGCCGCCCTGTTCATGGCGGACAGAAACATGAAGCTGGGCGCCAGCCTGGTGGTGCTGTTCATTATCCCCATGTGGATGAACTTCCTTCTGCGCACCATTGCCTGGATGAGCCTGCTGGAGGATCAGGGGCTGATCAACCAGTTCCTGCGCTGGCTGGGCTTTGACGGGGTGCAGCTGATGTACAACTCCGGTGCCGTGCTGCTGGGCATGGTGTACAACTTCCTGCCCTTCATGGTTTTCCCCATCTACACGGTGCTCAGCAAGCAGGATCCCAAGCTGGGCGAGGCTGCCCAGGATCTGGGCTGCAACGAGCTGCGCACCTTCACCCGGGTCACGCTGCCGCTCAGCCTGCCGGGGGTCATCAGCGGCATTACCATGGTGTTCATGCCTTCCGTTACCACTTTCTTCATTCCCCGTATGCTGGGCGGCGGCAACTCCATGATGTTCGGCGACCTGATTGAGCTGAACTTCCTCACCGAAGGCAACTGGAACACCGGCAGCGCCCTTTCCCTCATTATGATGATTCTGATCCTGGTCAGCCTGTCCATTCTCCGCAAGGCCGACCCCAAGGGCGAAGGAGGCGGCATGCTGTGAAGAAATTCTTCAAAAAGTGCTACCTGGGCATCATTCTGGTGTTCCTGTATGTGCCCATCCTGGTGCTGATCATCCAGTCCTTCAACGCCGGCAAAAGCCGCGCCAAATGGGAAGGCTTCTCCCTGCGGTGGTATGGCGAATTGTTCGCTGATGCCTCCATCATGAGCGCCCTGCAGGTCACCCTGAGCATTGCCGTGCTGGCTATGATCGTTTCCACGGTGCTGGGCACCCTGGCTGCCATTGGCATTTACAGCATGCGCAAGCGCCCCCAGGCCTGGATGATGACCCTGACCACCCTGCCCAACACCATGCCGGACATTGTGACGGGCATTTCCCTGATGCTTTTGTTCATCTTCACCAAGGTGGAGCGCGGGTATGTCACCATGCTGCTGGCCCACATCACCTTCGATGTGCCGTATGTGATCCTCTCCGTCATGCCCAAGCTGAAGCAGATGAACAAGCACAGCTACGAAGCCGCGCTGGACCTGGGTGCCACGCCCACCTACGCCCTGACCCATGTAATCATCCCCGAGTGCAAGCAGGGCATCATCACCGGCGCCATGCTGGCCTTCACCCTTTCCCTGGACGATTTCACCATCAGCTACTTCACCACCTCTCCCCTGGTGCAGAACCTGTCCACCCTCATCTACTCCAAGGCCCGCATCGGCATTGAACCCACGCTGAATGCCCTGTCCGCGCTGATGTTTGTGGCACTGCTGGTTCTTCTCCTCATCGTCAACCGCCGCACCGCAGACAACGGAAAGGCGTAAGAACAATTTTTTCAGGAGGTATCGCCCCATGAAGAAGCTCATTTCCCTTCTGCTGCTCCTTGCCCTGCTGCTCCCTGTGTGCGCCGGCGCCCAGGAGGTTGTGAACGTGTTCAACTGGGAGGACTACATTGACGAAAGCGTCCTCCAGCAGTTCGAACAGGAAACAGGCATCCATGTGAACTACATGCGCTTCACCACCAACGAGGACATGATGGTGCAGGTGGAGGCCAACCCCGGTGCCTTCGATGTGGTGTTCCCCTCTGACTACATGGTGGAACGCATGCTGGCCAAGGATCTGCTGGCAGAGATCAACTATGACAACATTCCCAATGCCCAGTACATTCTTGAAAACCTCCGTGATCCCAGCTACGATCCCCAGGGCAGGCACTCCATCCCCTACATGTGGGGCACCGTGGGCATTCTGTACAACACCAAAATGGTGGATGACCCGGTGGACTCCTGGGGCATCCTGTGGAACGAAAAATACGCCGGCAGCGTGTTCATGATGGACTCCATCCGGGATTCCATGGGCGTTACCATGAAATACCTGGGCTATTCCATGAACACCCGCGACATTGTTGCCCTGGAAGCCACCAAGCAGAAGCTGATCGAGCAGAAGCAGGCCGGCATTGTGAAGGCCTACCAGGTGGACGAAACCAAGGACAAGATGGTGGCTGGCGAGGCCGCTCTCGCCCTGATGTGGTCCGGCGATGCCCAGTATGCCATCGACCTGAACCCGGATCTGGCCTACGCCGTGCCCAACGAGGGCAGCAACGTGTGGGTCGACCCCATGGTCATCATGAAGAACGCCAAGAACATGGCGAATGCCGAGAAGTTTGTGGACTTCCTCTGCCGGCCGGACATTGCCCGGAAGAACTGCGAGGAGATCTGGTATTCCTCCCCCAACACCGGCGCCATCGAGCTGATGGGTGAAGATTACATCAGCAATCCGGTCATGAACCCCAGCCAGGAAGTGATTGACCGCTGCGAGTTCTTCAACGACATCGACGAAACCTTCATGCCCATCTACAACGCCCTGTGGAA